>JABMNR010000100.1 GCA_013203465.1 Alphaproteobacteria bacterium | reverse complement strand
GCCAACGGCGACGTGACGAACAAGATCGGCACCTATCTGAAGGCGCTGGCCGCCCGCGACAACGGCGTGCCGTTCTACGTGGCGCTGCCGAGCCCGACCATCGACTGGACCCTGGATGACGGCTTCGCCATCCCGATCGAGGAGCGCTCCCCCGCCGAGGTGACCCGCATTCCCGGCCGGCTCGACGACGGCACGGTGGCCTCGGTGACCATCACGCCGGAGGGCAGTCCGGCCGCCAACCCGGCCTTCGATGTGACCCCGGCGCGGCTGGTCACCGGCCTGATCACCGAACGCGGGGTGGCGAAGGCGACGCCCGAGGGATTGCTCGGCCTGTTCCCGGAACGCCGCATGGCGGGGGAATGATTTATTTTTGATCGACGCTGGAGCATTGGCTGGACCCCGGGTCAAGCCCGGGGATACGAGGAGGGTGTGGCAGCTCCTCGTTTTACCCTCAATCGCATTCCCGGACGTGTAGCGATGTTAGCTTGCCCCGGGGTTCGACCCGGGGGGATCTAGCCTTGCTGCGGGGTGGCGATTCCACGGGATGACGTTGGCGATGTCGCGGGCGTATGATGGCACCAGCGACCGCGAACCATCGCTGGAACCCGTCCATGCCCATGCCCGCCGCCGAACGCGCCCTACGCCAACAGGTGATCGACACCTGCCTCAAGATGAACGCGCTCGGCATCAACCAGGGTACGGCGGGCAACGCCAGCGTTCGGGTCGAGGACGATCCGAGCTCCGGGTTCTTCATCACCCCGTCGGCGATCCCCTACGAGGAGATCGCGCCCGAGGATGTCGTGCGCATGGAGCTCGACGGCAGCCATTCGAGCAACCGCCGGCCGTCGAGCGAGTGGCGGTTTCATCTCGACATCATGAAGCACCGGCCGGATTGCGGTGCCATCGTCCACACCCACGGCATGTTCGCCACCACGCTGGCCTGCCTGCGGATGGAAATCCCGGCCTTTCACTACATGATCGCCCAGGCCGGCGGGCCGACCATCCGGTGCTCGGACTACGCCACCTTCGGCACCCAGGAGCTGTCGGACACGGCCCTTGAGGCGCTTGAGGGCCGGCGGGCGTGTCTGCTGGCCAATCACGGGATGATCGCCATCGGCCCGACTTTGAAGAAGGCGTTGGCTCTGGCGGTCGAGGTCGAGACCCTGGCGGCGATGTACTGGCGCACCTTGCAGGCCGGCACGCCGGTGATCCTGCCCGACGACGAGATCGCCCGGGTGGGTGAGAAATTCGGTACCATGGGCTATGGTGTGGTCGACAAGAAGGGTGCGGCATGACCACGACGCTCGCCAACATCGATCTGGAGACCGCCTATGCCGAGGCGGCGGAGCGGTTCGTGGCGGCGAACCCCAAGAGTGCGGCGATCCAGGATCAGGCCTTGGCCGCCATGCCCGGCGGCAACACCCGCACGGTGCTGCACTACGACCCGTTTCCGCTGCGCTTCGCCCGGGGTGAGGGGTGCCGGCTGTGGGACGCCGACGGCCATGAGCTGGTCGATTTCCTCGGCGAGTACACCGCTGGACTGTACGGCCATTCCGAGCCGGTGATCCGCGACGCCATCAAGCAGGCGGCCGATGACGGCTGGGTGCTGGGCGGGCCGAACCTGTTGGAGGCAAGGCTGGCCCAGGCGGTGGTCGACCGCTTTCCGGCGGTCGAGCGGGTGCGGTTCACCAATTCCGGCACCGAGGCCAATTTGATGGCGCTGACGGCGGCGCGGGCGTTCACCGGGCGCGACCGGATCATGGTGTTCAAGGGCGCCTATCACGGCGGGGTGCTGTATTTCGCCGGTTCGCCGTTGAACGCGCCGTTCGATTACGTCATGGCCGATTATAATGACGCCGAGGGGACGGCGGCGCTGATCCGCGCCCAGGGCGACCGGCTGGCGGCGGTGCTGGTCGAGCCGATGAGCGGCTCCGGCGGCTGCATCTCCGGGACGGATGCGTTCCTGGGTGCGTTGCGTGAGGCGACGGCCGAGACCGGGGCGCTGCTGATCTTCGACGAGGTGATGACCTCGCGGCTGTCGGCCGAGGGGCTGCACGGCCTGCTGGGGATCACCCCGGATCTGATCACCCTGGGTAAGTACCTGGGCGGCGGGCTGAGCTTCGGGGCGTTCGGCGGCCGGCAGGATATCCTGGCCCGGTTCGATCCGCGCCGCGCCGATGCCTGGCCGCACGCCGGTACCTTCAACAACAACGTCTTCACCATGGCGGCGGGCTTGGCCGGGCTGACCCATGTGTACACGCCCGACCGGGCGGTGATGCTGAACGCGGCGGGCGACAGCCTGCGCGGCCGGCTGAACGACGCCATCATCCGTCGCGGCCTGCCGATGGTGGTGACCGGCCGCGGCTCGATGATGGCGGTGCACGCCGGCTCGGCGCCTCCGACCTCGGCGCCCGAGGCCTCGGCCCGGAACCGGCGGCTGATCGATCTGCTGCACCTGGATTTGATCGCGGCGGGCATCTACACCGCCCGGCGTGGCATGGTGGTGCTGTCCCTGCCCATGGGGGCGGCGGAGTTCGACCGTCTCGCCGCCGCGTTCGAGGAGTTTCTCGATGTCCGCCGCTCGGTCATTCTGGCGGCGGGTGAGGGGGTGTCATGAGCCTGTTGGGACGGTTTTTGGGTCAAGCGGTTCGCCGGGCCGCCCAGGATCCACGCATACGGGCCAAGGCCACCGAACTCGCGGGGGAGGCGTACCGCCGGGCCAAGCCGGCGATCGAGAACGCCGGCCGCCATGTGGTGGAGACCGCGCGCGAGACCGCCGCCGAGGTCAGGCCGGGTGACAATCCGCTGGAATACGCCAAGCGGTTTCACGAGCGCCTGCTGCCGCCGGATCGCGACGACGATAAGCGGCGGTAACGCCGATAAGCGATTGATCTGGCAACCTCTCATCGCGGCGTGAAGGAGAAGACGCGCATGCCAGAGCTTCGGTCGGAGTACCTGTTCACCATAACCGTGACCGTTGACGCGCTGCACGATGTCGGGAGCGTTCCTTTGGGCGTGCGTCATCTCGATATGCTTGGCAAGGGTCACTTCGAAGGCCCCCGCTTGGCAGGTGAGGTGTTGCCGGGCGGTATCGATCAAAAGATTTTCCGCACGGACGGGGCGATGACTCCAAATGTACGGCTTATCCTGAGGACCGATGATGATGCGCTCATTTATATGCATTATACGGGCGTTCGCTATGGATCGCCGGAGGTGATGGATCGCATCGCCGCGGGGGAGGCCGTGGACCCCGCGGAATACTATCTGCGCAACACACCGTATTTTGAGACGTCGTCTCCCAAGTATGATTGGCTCAATAGAATCGTTTCTGTCGGGGTCGGTCGGCGTATGCCTGACCACGCGGTATACGATGTGTTTCAAATTCTCTAGAGCCGGCCCGCCATGCCTTCCGCCCTGTGGTCCTATCGGCACATCGATGGCTGGGCGGCGTATGGGGCGTAACCGGCCGGTTACGGTCAAATTCTCGCCACGAGCAGGCTGTTGAAAAAGCCGATGGCCTGTCCTGCTATAGATACCGATCGTCATGTCGGCGGTTGGTGCGAAACTGCTGTTTGTTCCGATTTGCGGCCAAGCGCGCTATACTGAGTTCTCACGACGTTACCGTTGGATCCCTGCGATGCTCCCGGGACTGCTGGCGCCGATCTTCGATTCCAAGATTCCAACCCCCGATAAGGTGGTGATCGGCCGATCACCGGCGGCCGCCGCGAACAGCGAGCCGGCCCGTCAAAAGGTCATTCAGATCCGCTCGCTGCAGCAGGTCGCGGATCTGCCGGCCAAGGACCGGTCCGAGTATCTTCAACAAGTTGGCAATGCCGCCAAACAGCACATGCTGGCGAAGGTCATCGATATCCTGGCCTGATGGTGGGTGAATCCGCCGTTAAAACTAATTTGTTTAAAATTCCATTTAAATATGCTCTAATAGTGTGGCGGGCACTGTCCGACACAGCGTCCCGATCCCGAGGAGTGTGTGACCATGGCGATCGGCCCTACCGGCACCAACCCCCTCCCTCCGGTACCCACCGGGCCGGGCGGGTCGATCGTCCCCTCGCGCGATAGCCGCGATCTCGCGCGCGCCAACATCGGCGGGCACCAGGGACCGGCGCCATCCGATGATATTTTGCGCGCCGAACCGGTCGACGACGACGAGCGGCGCCAGTTCAATCTGGAAGAGACCGCCGAGCAGGTCCGCCAACTGAATCCCAACGCCCCGCGCGGCAGTATTCTCGACATCGTGGTTTAATCCCTCCGGGGTGTTGACCCGCCGTATCACACCCGCCTAGCGTGCGGCTCCTGGTGGTGTGATCGACACCGATGGGTTTTGTCCGTTTGGTGCATCGCCCCATCAGATCAGGCGTCTTGTGGGCTGAGTCACCAGACGCTTGGGAACCAAGTGTCTCGATCAGACCACTAACCACCGCACGCGTGTCCCGTGACAGTCACTTCGCCGACCCCATCCGACCGACCGGCCGGCGGCCTGCTGTACGCCGGCTGGTTCCTGTGCGCGGTGTTCTTCTTGTACGCCTTCGTGCACCGGGTGGCGCCGTCGGTCATGGTCGACGATCTGATGCGCGACTTCGCGGTCGGCGGCGCGGCCTTGGGTAACCTCTCGGCGTTCTACTACTACGCCTACGCCGGCTCGCAGATCCCGGTCGGTGTGCTGTTTGATCGCTTCGGCCCGCGACGCCTGATCACCGCCGCCGGCGCCGTGGTCGTGTTGGGCAGCGTGGTGTTCGCCACCGCCGAGACCCTGTGGCTGGCCAACCTGGGCCGGTTGATGATCGGCTTTGGCTGCGCCTTCAGTTTCGCCGGTGCCTTGAACTACGCCGCGCTGTGGCTGCCGCCGGGCCGCTTCGCCACCCTGGGCGGCTGGGCGCAGATGTTGGGCGTGGTCGGCGGCATCGCCGGCCAGGCGCCCGCCGGGGCGGCGGTCGAGGCGTTCGGCTGGCGTCCGGTGACGATGGTGTTGGCGGTCTTTGGCGTGGGCCTGACGCTCGCCTTCGGCGTTGTGTTGCGGGACAAGCCGCGCGCCGTCGATGGCGCCGGCGTCGCCGGCAGCATGCTCGCCGGGTTGAGGCGAGCGGCGGGGACCGGGCAAGTGTGGCTCGCCGGCGGGTTCGGCATGGCGATGACCGCTTCGATGCTGGCGTTCGCCGGGCTGTGGGGGGTGCCCTACATCATGGAGGCGCACGACCTGACCAAGGCCGAGGCGGCGGGTCTGGTCTCGATCCTGTTCGTCGGCTGGGGTATCGGCGCGCCGTTGTTGGGGTGGCTGTCCGACCGCCTGCGCCGCCGCCGGGCGCTGGTGCTGGCGGGCGGGACGCTGGCCACGCTCGGGATCGCGGCGGCGATCTACACGCCGGGCATCACGCCGCCGTGGCTGGGTGCCATCCTGTTCGTCCAAGGCCTGGGCGCGTCGTCGATGGTGCTGTGCTTCGCCGTCGCCCGCGAGAACACCCCGGCCTGGGCCGGCGGGGCGACCTTGGGGATCGTCAACACGCTGGTCGTCGGCTCCGGCGCGATCATGCAGCCGTTGCTCGGTTGGGCGCTGGACACGCTGTGGGATGGCCGGGTCGAGGCGGGCGCCCGGGTGTATTCCGTCGCGGCGTACGAGACCGCGTTCCTGATCCTGCCGGCGACCTGTGCCGCCGGGGTGCTGGCGGCCCTGTTGCTGCGCGAGACCCACGGCCGGACCTTGGAGGAGCGCGAGGCCTAGAACAGGCCGCGTTCCCGCAAGCTGACATGGCCATGGCGGGCGACGATCAGGTGGTCGTGCAGCACCAGCCCGAGGGCGGCCGCCGCGTCGCGCAGCTGCTGGGTGGCGGCGATGTCGGCGGACGAGGGGGTCGGATCGCCGGAGGGGTGGTTGTGCACCACGATCAACGCCGAGGCCCCCAGCTCCAGGGCGCGCTTGAACACCTCGCGTGGGTATAGCGGGGTGTGGTCGACGGTGCCGCGGCCGTGGGCTTCGTCGCCGATCAGCCGGTTCTTGCGGTCGAGGTAGAGCACCCGCACCTCCTCGACCGGCAGGCGGGCCAGGGCGGCGCGGCAGTAGGCGAGCAGCGCCGGGGTGTTGGACAGGATTGGACAGCTTCGCAGGGTGTCGCCGAGCAATTTGACCGCGCTGGCCTGGGCGATCTTCAGGGCGGCGATCGAGGCCTCGCCCAGGCCGTCGACGGCGGACAGCCGCTCAACCGACGCGGCTATTACCTCGGCGTAACACCCGAATCGCAGAATCAGCCGCTTGGCCAAGGGTTTGACGTCACCGCGCGGCTGGGCGCCGAACAGCAGCAGCTCCAGCAGCTCGTAATCCGCCAGCGCCTCGGGCCCGGCGCGCAGGAAGCGCCGCCGCAACCGCGCCCGGTGCCCGGCGCGCAGGGCGTCGTCGTCGATGCCCGGATCGGTCACGATTGCCACCCCATCGCCGTGTTTCGGCGGGTTATGGCACGCGGAGGGCCGGTTTCGCCGCCGGTTTGCCCCGGCTTTGCCGTAATCGCCCGGCTTTGCCGCAATCGCCCGCTCAGTCCGCGATCGGGTAGCCGATGAAGCGGATGATGCGCCAGGCGCCGTCCGGCTGGCGGCGGAAGATGTCAATGCCCCGGTCGGCCGACCGCTCCGTCGCGCCGCCGGCCCGGTCGCGCGCCGTCAGGGTCCAGATGAACCGCGCCACCGCCAGATCGCCCGAGACGATGATCTCGTGCAGGTCGAGCTCGTAGCGGTACTGCTTCGGCCCGCCGCCGAGGTCGGCCTGAAGCGCGGTGCACAGGCTGTCGTGGGTTTTCTCCGGCTGGCCGCGATAGTGGGCGATCAGCTCCGGGGCGAACAGATCGCACACCCGGTCGACCCGCCCGGTGTTGAAGGCCTCGGTCCAGTCGCGCAGCGCCTTCTCGACGGCGGCGGCGTCTTGCTCCGGGCTTTGCGCCAAGACGCCCGTCGAGGCGGCCCAGAGCAGCCCCGCCGCCAGCACAGCCCGAACCACCCGCATCCAGCCCATCGGTGTTCTCCCCTTACGGTGGCCCGCTCAGTACGGTGACCCGCTCAGTACGGCGGCCCGCTCAGTACGGCGGCTTGGTGTAGCCCTTGGGCGACAGGGTGAAGATCTCCACCCCGTCCTCGGTGACGCCGACCGAATGCTCGAACTGCGCCGACAGCGAGCGGTCGCGGGTCACCGCCGTCCAGCCGTCCTCCAGGATCTTCACCGGGTACTTGCCGGCGTTGATCATCGGCTCGATGGTGAAGAACATCCCCGGCTCCAGCACCGGCCCGTCCGTGGGCTTGCCGTAGTGCAGCACGCTGGGCGGGGCGTGGAACGTCCGGCCCAGGCCGTGGCCGCAGAAATCCCGCACCACCGAGAACCGCTCGGCCTCGGCGTAGCTCTGGATGGCGTGGCCGACCGCACCCAGATGCACCCCCGGCCGCACCGCCGCGATGCCGCGCATCATCGCCTCGTAGGTGACGTCGACCAGCCGCCGCGCCTTCACCGCCACCTTGTCGCCGACCAGATACATCCGGCTGCTGTCGCCGTGCCAGCCGTCCAGCACCACGGTGACATCGATGTTGAGGATTTCGCCCTCGGCCAGCCGGCGGACGCCGGGAATGCCGTGACAGACCACGTGGTTGATCGAGGTGCAGATCGACTTGGGATAGCCCTTGTAGCCGAGCGGTGCCGGCACCGCGCCGTGCGCCAGGGTCATGTCGTGGCAGCGCCGGTCGAGCTCCTCGGTGGTCACGCCGGGCACCACGTGCTCGGTGATCATGTCGAGCACCTCGGCGGCCAGCCGCCCGGCCCGGCGCATGCCGTCGAAATCCTCCGCCCGGTGCCGGACGATCTGCCGCGCTTCGGCGAGCTGGTTCATGGTGCGACCCTAACAGTGATAACCCCGCAATCTGGTCAGACCTAGCGCTGTGGTCAAGGGTGGGGTGTTGATGTTAGTTGGCAACGTACCAAAGAGTATAATCAGGTAGTTTCGTTTTATTTTGGTCGAGCGTTTTTTGGTGTCATGTTCGGTTACTCGAATAAATGAGTTTAAAAACTATAACCGAAAATTCAGTTCTTACATTGCACCCTAATCGTTTGCTGTACTCGAATAGCGACGCCAAGCCGCAGCATTGCCACGTAAGCCAGGTACTCTTTCCAGCAGCTGACGTTTGTTTAGGCGAAGAAAGACATCTTTCATAGTGTTTTCCGATCTGATTCCGGTAAGTACACGGCCTACTCCATTTGTAATAGTTTCGTGGCTTTCTAGGTATTTCATAACGGTATCTTCAGGAGAAGCGAGAGGAGTGTGGGCAATATGAACGACAAGAGAATTATCATGTTCTTGAATCTGTGGTTCTCGGAGTCTTAGTTTTTTCATTGCTTCAAATGCTGTGTTTAAACCCTCTCCAACATCTTTATTTGGTGGGTCAGGAAATTTATTGATGATTCTGACTATTTTTGGATTTCTTGCTGATTGCTCATGAAGTATATTGCTAACAGTTACATGGCCCGGAAGTTTTCCGGGACTCTCAACTTCTATACGATTGTCATATATTCTTATATGAATGTCAGAAGCAATACTATAATCTCGGTGAAGAACGGCATTGGTTACTACTTCATGTAGAGTTTCATCTGGGTAAGATATAGATTCAAGGCCATCTGTACCTAATTTTTTTATGTCTTCTACTATTTTTTTTGTTTCTGCTACAGATTTATAAATTAACGAATATAGTGATCCTTCTATTGTGATCGGAGGGAAAGCTAAAGTGTCTCTTGTTCCTTCGTCTTCTCTTGATTTATACCGATAAATTTTTATAGCGGATCGTTTGGGTAGAGCAGCCTGCGGTTCATCAGAAAATAAAAGAACTCCAGCTACGGTTGGGTTTTCATTGTTGATTAAAAACTGTGATCTCAGCCATGGTTCCGGTTCGGAACTCGGCGTTACATTTAGACAAAATTCAATTATGCTGTTAGAATTGCTAATTATTATTTTATCAATATTCAGTGTTTCGTCTTCAAATGTGACTATTCCTTTATCTAATTTTAATCTCTGAATCTCTTCTTGAGTTTTTATTTTTATATTTTGTGCGTTTCGCCGAATGTAAGGATGATCATTGCTCGCCTTTAAAATATCCTTGGTTTTTAATATAGTGAGATGCAGAACATGGCCAATATTTTCTGAACATGATAGGAAAATAGCACGATAATGATTTCCTAATCCCCCTATCTGATCGAGAACTTGTATATGAGCGTTTGCGGCTTCCATGTCCTCGAAGCCAAGCCAGCTACGTAATTTCTCTCCATTTTTATTTTCTTCGCGAATACCTAGAAATATTTCACCTCCAGAGGTGTTAGCAAAAGCAGAAATTGTTTCTGTCAGTTTCGAAGGCTTAATATCTATACGTTTAACGTCAAGATAATGTCCTTCTTCTAGGTCAATTACTTTTTGCGACTCTTCTGATGACATCTCTTTTTTTTCTATCATTTAACCAACCCGTTGACAATCAAGCTATTTTTTTTAACTACCACCCAAATGACAATGCAGAACTCAATTTCCATTGTTTTGCATGCCTCTGTGGTATTTTGAACATGCAGCTCGTAATTTAACATTTCTCATTTCCCTTGCCCAACGAATTAGCCTTTAGTGATGCTGCTTATCCGAGATCGGTAGTTTATGAGCGGTTTCTCACCCCGCCACCTCGACCGTCCGCCGCAGTGTAATCGCCTCGCGCGTCACGGCGCAGTCCCAGGCCAGCATTTCCACCCCCACCGCCCGCGCCCGGTCGAAGGCGGCGCCGTAGCCGGGGTCGATGTCGCGGGCCAGGGCGAGGCGGTCGCCGTCGCCGCGCTGGATGCAGAACAGCATCACCGCCCGGTGCCCGTCCCGCACCATCGCCGCCAGCTCGTCCAGATGCTTCGCCCCCCGCGCGGTGACCGAATCGGGAAACTCGGCCGCCCCGGGATTCGGGCCGTCCGGGCGGAACAGGTGCACGTTCTTGACCTCGACGTAGCAGGGCGGGCGGGTGCCGCCGGGGTCTTCCAGCAGCAGGTCGATGCGGCTGTTCACCCCGTAACGCACCTCGCGGCGCAGGTTGGCGTAGCCCGCCAGCTCCGGGATCACCCCCGCCGCCACCGCCTCGGCGACGATGGCGTTCGGCCGGCCGGTGTGCAGGCCGACCAGCTCGCCGCCGACCTCCGACGACACCTCCACCAGCTCCAAGGTGTGGGCCAGCTTGCGTTTCGGGTTGTCGGAGCGCGACAGCCACACCCGCATCCCCGGGGTGGCGAGGCCGGTCATCGCGCCGGGGTTCGGGCAATGGGCGGTGACGGTCTCGCCGTCCCCCCGACCGCCCGACAGATCGACATCGGCGAGGAAGCGCTTGTAGCGCTTGATCAGGCGGCCTTCGGTGAGCGGCGGCAGAAGCATGGGAGCGGTGCACGGGCTATGGGCGGGGGCGGAACTTGTGGCATTCTGACCCGTCCTTGCTAGCCACCGGAGCCCCGCATGTCCACCGAGACCGTCCCCGCCGCGCCCGTCACCGCCGCGCTCTGCATCATCGGCAACGAAATCCTGTCCGGGCGGACCAAGGACAAGAACATCGGCTTCCTGGCCGAGGAGCTGACCGGCATCGGCATCCAGATGGCCGAGGTGCGGGTGGTGCGCGACGACGAGGCCGAGATCGTCGCCGCCGTGCGGTCGCTGTCGGAACGCTACACCTACGTCTTCACCTCCGGCGGCATCGGGCCGACCCATGACGACATCACCACCGCCTGCATCGCCAAGGCGTTCGGCGCCAAGGTCGCGCGCCACCCCGAGGCGATGCGCCGGCTGACCGCGCACTACGCCCACTCCGGGGTCGAGTTCAACGAGGCGCGCAAGAAAATGGCCGAGATCCCGGTCGGCGCCACGTTGATCGACAACCCGGTCTCGGCCGCCCCGGGGTTCATTCTCGGCAACGTGCACGTGCTGCCCGGGGTGCCGCGCATCCTGCAGGCCATGGTCGCCGGGCTGAAGCCGGGCCTGGTCGGCGGGCCGCAGGTGCTGTCGCGCACGGTCGCCTGCACGGTGGGCGAGGGCACGGTGGCCGAGGGGCTGGGCGCCATCCAGGCGCGCTATCCGGCGGTCGAGATCGGCAGCTACCCGTATTTCCGGCCCGGCGGAGTGTTCGGCACCAGCCTGGTGCTGCGCGGCACCGACGCGGTGCTGCTGGACGCCGCGGCCGAGGAGGTGCGCGATCTGGTGCGCTCGTTCGGCGGCGAGCTGATCGACGACGAGAGCGCGGCATGAGTGCGGCGGGCATGATCGAGGTGAGCCGCGATGGGCCGGTCGCTACCGTCACCCTGAGCCGTGCGGCCAAGCGCAACGCCCTGTCGTCGGCCATGATCGCCGACTTGGGCGCGGCGTTCGCGCGCCTGTCGGCGGACGGCGATCTGCGGGCGGTGATTCTGCACGGGGCGGGGCCGAGCTTCTGCGCCGGCGCCGATGTGGCCGAGATGGCGGCGCTCGATGAGACCTCGGCCGAGACCTTCATTCGCGGCCTGCACGGCGCGATCCAGGCGGTGCGCGGCTGTCCGGTGCCGGTGATCGCGGCGATCCGGGGACGCTGTCTGGGGGCCGGGGTCGAGCTGGCGGCGGGCTGCGACCTGCGGCTGGCGGCGGCCGACGCGCGGTTCGCCATGCCCGAGGTGCTGGTCGGCATCCCCTCGGTGATCGAGGCCGCCCTGCTACCCGGCTTGATCGGCCGCGGCCGCGCCGCGCGGCTGCTGCTCACCGGCGAGACCATCGACGCCGCCACCGCCGAGCGCTGGGGCCTGGTCGAGGAGGTGGTGGCGCCACCCGACGCGCTGAATGCCGGCCCGCTGAATGCCGACGCGCTGGAGGATCGCGCCCGGGCGCTGGCCGAGGCGATCGCCGCCGCCGATCCCCGGGCGGTGCGGGCGCAGAAGACGCTGATGCGGCGCTGGGAGACGCTGCCGGTCGAGGCCGCGATCGAGGCCGGGGTCCGCCCGTTCGCCGACAGCTACCGCACCGCCGCGCCGCGCGCGCGCATGGCGGCGGTTCTGGGAGGCAAACCATGACCGGGCCGGCGCGTGCCCGGCGGGCGGTGCTGCTGGGTGCCGCCGCGTTCGCCATGTCCGCCGCCGCCTCGGGCGCCCTGGCCCCGGGCGCCCAGGCCTCGGTCGACGGCATCTGGGGGGTGGCGAACGGCGAGGACGTCAACTGCAAGGGGCTGGTGATGGTGCTGCGCCAGGGCGCCTACCAGAAGGTGATGCTCGACCTGGGGACCACCAAGGGCTTGCGCGACAGCGTGTTCGGCACCTCGCGCTACACGATCTCGGGCGACCGCATCGAGATCGAGCCGTCGCTGTCGTACGGCCGGCCGGAGCCGCGGCAGATCTTCCGCTGGGACCCGGTGTCCGGCACCCTGCGCCGGGCCGAGCCGACCCCCACCCTGCTGTTCCGCCGCTGCCCCGACCGGCCTCTCAAGCTGATGGAGCGGTAGGGGGTATATTCCGGTACCATGAGCGGGCCACCTCCAGCTTCACGCCCTCGCCGACATCCTGCGCCGCATCGATCGGCTCAGACCGAGGCCACTTCCCACATGACGAGAGAAAGACTGTTCATGCGACGCGGCGACAGGGCAGGTGCGTCCGTAACATCAACGAGCGGGCCACTTTCTGTGGGCCACGCCTTATATCGGCGTTCTTTCGGTCCGAGTGGCGAACTTTTAACCGCCCGATGCCGATTGGCTTGTACATCGAGCCATTCGGAGGCAAAATCAAGCGCCAAAACGGGGCTAAAATGGGAAATCCCGGTTCAGAACAGCCTCAACAGTTTCATCACGGTTACCCGTGAGACGGCGCTTCGCGAGGCGGCGGCAGGAAGCTGAGCTTAAGGCTGTAAAGCCCCTGGGCCGCTGCACGGTATTGCCGCTGCACGGTATTCCTCTCGCCGATAAAGTTGGAAGAAGCCATATGGGCAATCCCGGCTGAATAACTCGATTTATAGTCGCCTTGGAGATTTTGGTTGATATGTTTCCTGATAAAATTCGACGTTTTATGGAACAAACCCATGCCGACAAATACGCGACGAAAACCGGCGGTTGGCGTAGAATTATCGAAAACTCCGTTCCTAAAAACTCATACATCAAAGGGACAATGCGGCGAATAGAGAGTGGGGCCTACTTGAGCATTGCCGCGCCCGTTCCTAAGGATGAAAGTAATTCATCGTACTTAACAGACCTATCTTCAGATTCCCTCCAGGCAATCTTTGACCGCGGCATTGCTGCCTACACATCTCTAACTGCGTCGCAGACAGACTATTTATCGTTACATTCGTTAGGCGTATTGGAAGAATTTCGCGAGTTTTTGAGGTCTCGAAACCTTATAGACTACGGAACAACAGCTGCGAGGGCTTGGTTGTATTCTCGTATTACAAATTCGATGGTGAGCCGCCGATCGCACAGCCCGTGCGATGCTTTGGAAATCGGCGCTGGCTCCGGCTACATGGCCACCTGTTTAATTTGGACAGGGTGCATACGGTCGTTTACTTTCGTAGATCTCCCCGAAATGTTGCCGTTTTCAGCCTACTGGATCGCTCATCATTTTGGAATTGACAACATAGGATTTGGGGTCGGTTGCCAACAAAAATTTCGATTTCTAACGCCCGATGAATTGATGGAACTACCGCGCCAGAGTATCGACTTAAGTATAAATATTAACTCATTTGCAGAGATGGATAATTTTACTGTAAAGTATTATTTTGAACAAATATACAGAACATCGAGACCATCATCTTTACATTTTAATGTTAATAGAGATGGTAAGGCTGAGCAGTCAAACGGAGAAGTTTTATTTTCAAACCCACTTATTTATCCCTATCAACCAGATGACCATGTTCTTTTCTGGGAAGTTGACCAATTTAGTTTGATAAAAAATAGTGGTTTTTTCGGGAGCCGGCAAAATAAGAACAACGCTTATGCGAGGGGCTCGATCATACATCCTACTGACGAGGACCGACGCCTGGTGATTGCGGGACGACAAGCTCAGTATATTTAGCTCGCATTTCCCAGGTTGATACTGACTGGACACCTCGAATAACCGCCGTTTTGCGTGTTTGAGGCATGATTTCGACGTGCGCCCGCGCCGGCACGGGCGGTTTTCGGCCCACGTTTCGGAAGGTTTCGCGTCGCTTTGATCGGTTCGGACGGCCAGTCCGACCGTTTCGGCGTGGCGCGGCCTTCGAGCTAGAGGAAACGGCGCATGTTGTAGGCCGGATTGGCCATGCCGATCTTGGCCCTGGCCCGGGCGACCCCGATGGTCCGAACGCAGAGCACCATCGCTCCCTTCTGGTGGGCGAAGACATGCTCGACGGCGGAGCGGACCGCCGAGCGCGCGGCGTTGGCCTTGGCCAGGGTCGCGGGCATCACCTGTCCCAGCCTGATTTGCGACAACGAGGTCGACGTCGTCTCGACCGGCCAGGGCACGCGGCTCGCCGGCGCCATGACCGGCGCGCGGGTCGAGGTCGTGGTGTTCACCGCGGCGGAGGGTGCCGGCGGGCATTGCGAGGGCATGGGGCGCGAGATGTTCGACGAACGGGTCTATTCCTGGCTCGACCGGACCCTCGGCGTGCGGGCCTAAGCGAGGGTCTCCGCGCTCACACGTTGTCGGTGCGCGCCTTGCGGCCGAGATAGCCGCCGTGGTGGCGGACGCCGTACTGCTCGCGGGTCACGCCCTTGCGCTCCATCAGGGTGAGGGTCAGGGCGTCGGCGATGGCGCTCATGGCGGCGATGCTGGCGGTGGGCGTGAGGCCGAGCGGGCACGGCTCCTCGATCACCCCCATGTCGAGCACGATGTCGGCCCGGTCGCGCAGGCTGGAATCCGGATGGCTGGTGATGCCGATCACCACGCCCGAGGGGTTGAGGTGCCGGGCCATGTCGATGAATTCGACCACTTCGGTGGTCTTGCCCGAGGTGGAGAACGCAAGGATGCAATCGCCGTCTTCCACGTGGCCGAGATCGCCGTGCGCCGCCTCGCTCGGGTGCACGAAAAACGCCGGTGTGGCGGTCGATGCCAGGGTGGCGGCGAACCGCCGGGCGACATAGCCCGCCTTGCCCATGCCGACGGTGATGATCTTGCCCGAGCAGGTCGCCATGGCGTCCAGCGCGCGGGCATAGGTATCGTCGACGGTGATCGAGCGGATGGCCTTGGCCTCGGCGTCGAGAATGGCGCGGATGCGGGCGGTGGTGGTCATCGGGCGGGCTCCGGCAGAGTGCCGACCCGCTTTAGGCGTATCGCGCGCGGGAGGCAAGGGGACGGGGTCGATTTCACATCGGCAAAATCCACGCTAGGCTTGCCGCACCACACCAACGGAGACCTCCCATGCCCGCGATCAACGCCGCCCGCCTGTTAGCCGATTTGGATCACCTGCGCAGCATCGGCGCCGTCGAGACCGGCGTCGTCCGTCCGGCGTTGAGCGACAAGGACATGGAGGCGCGGCGCTGGCTGCAGCAACGCTTCGAGGACGCCGGGCTGGACACCACGATCGACGGCGTCGGCAACGTGCTCGGGCGGTCGCCGAAGCCGGGGCCGGTGCTGCTGATCGGCTCGCACTCCGACACCCAGCCGCGCGGCGGCTGGCTCGACGGCGCGCTCGGGGTGATCTACGGCCTGGAGATCGCCCGCGCCCTGGCCGAGGACCCCGACACCGCCGAGCTGGCGGTCGACGTGGTGTCCTGGCAGGACGAGGAGGGCACCTACATGTCCTGCCTCGGCAGCCGGTCCTGGTGCGGCACCCTCGACCCCGAGGTCGAGAAGACCGCCGCCAGCAAGGAGGGGGTGTCGGTCGCCGAGGCGATCGAGGCGGCCGGGCTGACCGGGGTGCCGCGCCTGACCATCGAGCCGAACCGCTACCTCGGCTACCTGGAGGCGCATATCGAGCAGGGCGCCTATCTGGAGCAGGCCGGCGAGCATATCGGCGTGGTCACCGCCATCGTCGGCATCCAGGCCATGCGCTTCCGGTTCCATGGCGAGCAGAACCACGCCGGCACCACCACCATGGCCCGGCGCAAGGACGCGTCGGCGGCGCTGTACGAGCTGGCCCACCGGATCAACCAGGAATTCCCAAGCGTCGCCAACGACCGCACGGTATGGACCATGGGCCGGGCGCGGATCGAGCCGGGGGCGCCGTCGATCGTGCCGGGCTATGCCGAGCTCGATCTGCAGTTCCGCGACCGCGACGAAGCCATCCTGGAGCGTTTTCGCGACATCGCCACCGCGATCGCCCAGGACATCGCCGGGCGCGGCAAGGTCAAGGTCGATGTCGACCCGGCCCGGGCGCCGGTGCATCCGTCGCTGATGGACGAGGGCTTCCAGGAGCATATCGCCGCCGCCGCCGAGGCCGCCGTGCCCGGCAAGTGGCAGCGCATGCCGTCGGCCGCCGGCCACGACCCGATGATCATTTCCCACAAGCTGCCGTGCGCCATGCTGTTCATCCCGTCGATCGGCGGCATCAGCCACGACTTCGCCGAGGACAGCGACCGCGAGGATATCGTGATCGGCTGCCGGGTGCTGGCCGACGCGGCGGCGAGTATTCTGCGGGAGCGGCGGAACGCGTGACGACGACCGTCGGAAACCCACGGCCGTGACGCCACCACCGGTAACGCTTGAGGGCCAGGACGCGATCAAGCTCTGGCGGCAGGGGAAAGAGGCCTGGAACGCCTGGGTCGCAGAGAATCCGGTGGCGGACGTCAGCTTCAGTGGGGCCGATTTTTCAGAGTTCGAGAGCGTTTCATTCGCCGGGTACGGGTTTCCAACGGGCCGAGTCGACTTCTCCAACGCCGGGTTCGGCGATGGGGACGTCGACTTCCGCTACGCCAGGTTCGGGGATGGTGACGTCAGCTTCTCCGGCGCCAGGTTCGGGGAGGGTCGCGTCAACTTTGCCAACGTCACGTTCGGAAAGGGTCGCGTCGACTTCTCCGGCGCCAGGTTCGGCGATGGTGAGGTCTACTTCTTCAAAGCCACGTTCGGCGACGGTCGCGCCAACTTCAGCAGCGCCAGGTTCGGCGGGCACTTCTTTCTACTCGGTTCCGAAAGTTCGCATCGGATCTCCGCCTTGTCGTTTTACGGCTGTATTTTCGAAAGTGCGGTAACCCTCGGTGGCGACTTCACCTGCATTCCCGATCTGCGCGGCACGACGACCAAGGCCCATGTCGACTTGCAGGGCCTGAGGGTATCTCCCTGGGAGAACGCCGGTTGGTGGCCATGGGCACGACGGACGACGCAGCGATGGCATGCTGCGGCGCTTCGGCGGCTCAAGGAAATCGCCGAAGCGAACCGCCACCACGACGCGGCGTTGCGCTATCACGCCGATGAAAAACGGGCGACGCGCTGGAATGAGTACGGTGCCGCCGCGTCGCTGCTCGACTGGAGCTACGACATGCTGTGCAACTATGGCCAGTCGGTCTTCTGGCCGGCGGTCTGGCTCCTCGGCACGTTCGTGGTGTTCGCCGGCGGCTACGCGCTGTCGGCCGCGCCCACGGCGACACGCTGCGGCATCACGCCGTGCCCGCTCTGGGACACCCTGTTTGACGCCAGCAGCCTGTCGCTCGCCAACATCGTGCCGTTCGTTCCGGCGGCGCAAGCCGTGCGCGGCGATGCCCTCGACGCCTTGTTCGGCGCCGATCCGGGCTTCTGGATCGATGCCGCGATCCTGATCCAGGGCGTGCTTGGCGTGGTGTTTCTGTTCCTGATCGGTCTCGGGCTGCGCAACCGGTTCCGCATCTGACCAAGGAGGACCCCGTGACCCTCGAGCAGCGACGCGAGGCCGCGCAATTCCTGGCCCGGGCCCGGCTGTCCGGCCCGCCGACGCCGAGCCCGCCCGACGATCTGACACCGGCGAGCATCGTCGAGGGCTACGCGCTGCAAGACGCGGTGCACGCCGCGCTGGAACGCGCCGGGTTCGGCGCCCGGGTCGGGCACAAGATCGGCTGCACCACGGCGGTGATGCAGGCCTATCTGAGCATCGATCACCCCTGCGCCGGCGAGGTGTTCGCGACCACGGTGTTCGAGGGCTCGGCCGAGCTGCCGCTGGCGCGCTACCACCGCATCGGTGTCGAGTGCGAGATCGCCGCCCGGCTCGCCGCCGACCTGCCGGCCCGCGACGGCGGCCATACACGGGACAGCGTGGCGGGCGCGGTCGGCGCGCTGATGGCCGGGATCGAGCTGGTGGACGACCGCTACGTCGACTACCCCAGCCTGTCGGCGCCGACGCTGATCGCCGATGATTTCTTCAACGCCGGGGTCGTGCTCGGCCCCGAGGTCACGGCTTGGCGCGATTTGGACCTGGAGGCGATCGCGGGCGCGATGATCATCGATGGCGCCGAGGTCGGGCGTGGCCGGGGCGCCGATATCCTCGGCCACCCGCTCAACGCCCTGGCCTGGCTGGCCGATCACCGGGCGGCGCGGGGGGTACCGTTGCGCGCCGGTGAGTTCGTGATGCTCGGCAGCGTGGTCAAGACCGTGTTCATCGACGCCCCGGCCTCGGTCCGCGTCCGCTTCGACGGACTCGGCGAGGCGGCGGTGCGGTTTGTCTGAATTGGTAACGCCGCTGGACCCCGGGTCAAGCCCGGGGATGCGGGAGCGTGGCGGTATCGATCGGCGCGACCCGATCCCGCTCTTGCCCCGGCGGACGAAAGTCGAGACCATGGCGCGTCCCTATCCCGCCACGGGCGGGTTTCAGCAAACCGCGAGGACCCGGCATGGCCAGCCAAGCCAACGACAACGTGTGGATCGATCCGGACATGCAACGCGCCTTCGCGCGCATGGCCGAGATCGCCACGCAGTACGATCTGCCGGCCGACCGCTCGGTCCTGACCCCGGAGCAGGCCCGGCGCCGGATGGAACTCGACCGGGGCTGGTGGAACGAGGATCGCCCGGAGTTGGCCCGGATCGTCGACACCGCCGTGCCCGGCCCGGGGGGCGACGTGGCGGTCCGGCTGCTGTACCCGGTCGCGCCGACCGGCCCGTTGCCGGTGATCGTCTACCTGCACGGCGGCGGTTGGGTGGTCGGCTCGCTCGAAACCCACGCCCGCGGCATGCATTACCTGGCGCTGAAATCCGGCTGCCTGGTGGCGGCCGTCGACTATTCCCGGGCGCCGGAAGCCAAGTTTCCAGTCGCTATCGAGGAGACGGTCGCCGTGGTCGAGCATCTGGTCGCGCGCGGCGGCGACTGGGGCGCCGACCCCGCGCGGATCGCGCTTGCCGGGGACAGCGCCGGGGCCAATCTGGCGGTTGGCGCGGTGCTGGAGCTGCGGCATCGCGGGGCCTCGCCGATCGGCGCGCTCGGGCTGATCTATGGCGTGTTCGGCGACGATCTGGCGACCGGGAGCTATCAAGAATTCGACGGCCCGTGGGCGCTGACCACCGCCGACATGAAGAGCTATTTCACCCATTATCTGCGCGGCCCCGACGATTACGACGATCCGCGCGCGGTGCCGATGAAGGCCGACGTGACCGGCTTTCCGCCAAGCTTCCTGCATTGCGCCGGGGTCGACGTGCTGCGCGACGATTCGGTCCGGTTCGACGCCAAGCTGCGCGCCGCCGGGGTGCCCGGCGATCTGGTGGTGCACGCAGGGGTGACCCACGGCTTCATGGGCCTGACCCGCATGGTGCCCAAGGCCCACGCCATGATCGACGGCATCGCCCGAGACGTGACCGCCGCCCTGGATGGGGTCGGCCGATGAGCGACACATTCGGCAACGGCACCGTCCTGCTGGCGGTCGACGGGCGCGGCGTCGCCACGGTGACCCTCAACCGGCCGGAACGGAACAACGCCTACAACGATGATGTCATCGGCGGGCTGCTGGACGCGTTCGGCCGGCTCGATGGCGACGACGCCGTGCGCGTGGTGGTGATCCGGGGCAACGGCAAGCATTTCCAGGCCGGCGCCGACCTCGCCTGGCTTAAGGAAATCGGCAAACTGTCGCCGGAGCAGAACGTCGCGGTCTCCGCCCGCACCATGGCGGCGATCCAGGGGCTGACGGAGTTCCCGAAACCGACGGTGGCGCTGATCCATGGCGGCTGCTTCGGCGGCGGCACCGGTATCGTGGCGGCGGTCGACATCGCCATCGCCAGCCGGGACGCCATCTTCGCCATCACCGAGGCGCGCTGGGGTGTGATGGCCGGGATCATCATCCCGCACCTGAACGCCGCCATCGGCGTGCGCAACGTCCGGCGCTGGGCGCTGAGCTGCGAGCGGTTCGGCGCCGAGCAGGCGAAAGAGATGGGGCTGGTGCATCAGGTGTGCGAGGTGGGCGCGCTGGACGCCGCCGCGGCGCCGATCATCGACGGCCTGCTGCTGTCGGCACCGGAGGCGGTGATGCAGACCAAACACCGGGCGCTGATCGAGGCGGGGCTGCTGCTCGGGGAAGGGCACATCGACGCCCTGGTCCGCGAGCACGCCGCCAAACGCCCCTCCGAGGAGGCGGTCGAAGGTCTGGCCAGCTTCCTGGAGAAACGGCATCCGAGCTGGTATCCCGGGGGCTGACGGCGCGGGAAACCGGGCCATGCGCACCCCCGTGATCGCCGCGCGACAAGCCGTCGATCAGTCGGTGGCGGAGCACACCTTATTGCGTCCCG
Organism: Alphaproteobacteria bacterium; assembly: GCA_013203465.1. Lineage (GTDB taxonomy): Bacteria > Pseudomonadota > Alphaproteobacteria > Thalassobaculales > Thalassobaculaceae > JABMNR01. The sequence continues at coordinate 11,704 of JABMNR010000100.1, read as the reverse complement.
CGTGCTTGGCCGCGTACAGCGCGCGGTCCGCTCTATTGATGAGATCGTCGGCCGTTTCCTGGCCGGGCCTGAACTCCACGACCCCGATGCTTACCGTTAAGTTGATGGGTTCATTCAACGACGCCTCGTGGACAAACGCCGTGTCTTCAAAGCGTTGTCTGAGACGCTCCATCGTAATAACCGCCGCCTTTTCATCGGTTTCGGGGAGGATCACGGTAAACTCCTCGCCGCCCCATCGGCCCAAGACATCCGGCTTCCGAAGCCCGGAGACCACAATACCGACAACATGCCGGATCGCCTGATCGCCCACCTGATGGCCAAATCGATCGTTTATCCGCTTGAAATGATCGATATCGACCATGGCCAGCGACAGCGAATTACCGTGACGCAATGATCGCGCGCACTCTTCCTCGGTGCGCTGCAGGAACGTGCGGCGGTTCAGAATTCCCGTAAGCGAGTCGGTGCTCGCGAGCTTCCTAAGATCCCCTTCAAGCTTCTTGTGCTCACTGACATCTCGAACGATCGCCACGAGCTTGGCATCGGCGCCGCTGAGTGATTTGAGGATCGAAATACTCACGGGGAATTCGGTGCCGTCGGCGCGCAGGCCGAGAATGTCCACCCCCCGTCTCCCCATGAATTTTGCCATCTCGCTGGAGTCGCGAAACCCATCAAACAACGCGCGATGTCTTGCTTTAAAACCCGCTGGAATCAGGATATCCAGCGGTTTTCCGATACTTGCTTCGATAGGCCGACCAAACATGATCTCGGCCGCCTTGTTGATGTAGGTGATCCGCTGATCGGCGCTCAGAATTAAAATCGCATCAGCGCAATGTTCGATGATGTCGCGGCACAGGGCCGCGTTTTGAAACTCCAAACCAACATCGACGTGCGCTCCGATCACCATCGGCCCCTTTCTTCTCGCGGCGGCGGCGCAAGTTATCTCTGATTTGTTTTAACAATTGATAAACTACAAAATGTTCCGCGACACCGGCCGCGACGGTCAACGCCGGGCAGGCATTGGCTCAAGGCCGACACAGGGAACTCCATGCGCGGGCTCTCTTCCCGGTTTCCAAGGTGCGGAACGACCTTGCAAACACCATCGCTGTCAGCTTCCGTCTTCCCCCGGCCGGGTGTTCGGCAACCGCCAGGCCAGCAGGTTGGTGATCAGCATGATGACGGCCAGCGCGTGGAAGGTGGCGGCGAGCCCGTAGGCGTCGGCGATCACCCCGCCCAGCGCCGGGGCCAGGATCGACAGCCCGGTCTGTGCCCCGAACATCAAACTGGTGGCCGAGCCGCCCAGGCTCGGCGGCGTCAAATCCATCATCCAGGAGTGCACCACCGGCCGCACCGCGAACAGCGCGAAGCCCAGCACCGACACCCCGGCGATGAACGCGATCTCGTCACCCAGCAGGGTGAGCACCGCGATCGCCACGGTCGACACCCCAAGCCCCGCCATCACGACCGAGCGGCGGCCGATCCGGTCGGACAGCCGTCCGGCGATCGGCGTGGCGATCAGGCCGCCGACCTGCAATGCCGCCAGTGAGGCGCCCATGACCAGCGGCGACACCTGCATCTCGTTGGCCAGATACAGCGGCAGGAACACCAGCAACCCGCTTTGCGCCATCGCCCGGAACGCCGACATCAGGCACAGGCCCAGCACGTCGCGGTCCTTGATCACCGTCAGCAGGCCGGACACATAGGCGCCGAAGGCGACGCCGCCGGCACCGGCGCCATGGCTGGACGCGGGCGCCCGGCCGAGCCCCAGCATCAGCAGCGCGGCGACCAACAGCACCGGCAGGGCCGAGACCGCCGCCGTCTGCTCCCACGTCAAGTAGACCAGCATGACCCCGGCGGCCAAGGGTGCGATCGCGTCGCCCAGGCTGGCGCCCAACGCGTGCACCGACAGCGCCCAGCCGCGCTGCCCGGGAAACCGCGCCGAGAGGTAGCTGATCGCCGGCGGGTGCCACAGATTGTTCGACACCCCGATCAGCACCACCAACCCAACCAGGACGACCAAGCCGCCGCCGATCCCCAGCGCCGCCAAGGCGGTGGCGCCGATCAGCAGGGCGATCACTTGCAGCAGCACCCGCCGGCCGGTCACGTCGGTCATCGGGCCGGAGCCGAAATTGGCGACGAAGGCGCTGACATGCAGCACCGAGACCAACAGCCCGGTGGCGGCGTAGTCCAGCCCGAACGCCGTCGACAGTGCCGGCAGCAACAGATAGAAGGTCGCCGCGATCCAATGGGTGGCGCCGTGGCCGAGACCGACCAGGACGATGGGCGCGTTGTCGCGGACGGAAAGCCCGGTAAGCCGTTCGGTAATCGACAAGGGGATGGCACCGGCGGGTGGTGGAACGGCAAGCGTACCGCGTTCCGCGCCGGCGCGATATCAACGACATCCCGCTCCATGTCTCAGCCAAGGATGCGGGAACGGCGGGCGGGCGGGGAAGCGGGATAAATCGGCTCAATGGATAAGGGTTTAGCATGGCACCCTGGTTTACCAACCTGCTGGCGCAACCGGCCGAGGGGGTGATTCTGATCGCCCTGCTGCTCGGCGGCGGGTTGATCCTTGGCTATGCGATCCGCACCGGGGTGCCGCCGATGCCGACCGGGCCGACGGTGCGGCGGGCGATGTTCGATTTCCTACCCGAACGGGTCGACGGCACGGTGTACGATCTCGGCTCCGGCTGGGGCGGGGTGGCGGTGGCGTTGGCCGACCGCTATCCGGGCAACCCGGTGATCGGCATCGAGCTGTCGCCCTTGCCCTGGCTGTGGAGCCGGCTGCGGCTGGCGCTGCGGCCGCGTCCGAACCTGATCTTCCGGCGCGGCGATTTCCTGACGATGCCGTTGGGCGATGCCGGCGCGATCACCTGCTACCTGATGATCGGCGCGATGACGCGGCTCGCCGTCAAGCTGTCGGACGAGCTCGAACCCGGTACCGTGGTCGTCAGCCACGCCTTCGCGCTGCCTGGGTGGGAGCCGGAGACGGTGGCGATCGTGCGGGACGTCGGGTCGGTGTGGGTCTACCGCTACGTCGCCGGCCGATCCGTGGCATCCTCACGGGTGAACGAACAAGGAGACGGAGCATGACGAAGAGCATCGGCATCATCGGGCTCGGCAACGCCGGGGCGGCCATGTGCCGAGCGTTGATCGGCAAGGGGGTGAGCGTCATCGGCGTCGACCTCGCCCCCGCGCGCCAGGACGCCGCCCGGACCCTGGGTGTCGTGGTGGTCGACACCCCGGCCGCCGTCGCCGCCCAGGCCGATCGCATCATCCTGTCGCTGCCGAAACCGGAAGCCTCCCTCGCCACGGTCGAGGCGCTGATGGCGGCGGAGCATCGGCCCACCGTGATCATCGAGACCAGCACCGTCACACCCAAGACCGTGATCGCCTGTCACGCCCGCTGCGCGCCGCACCGGGTCGCCTTCGTCGACGCCGCCATCGCCGGTGGGGTGGCCAGCATGGCGGCGGCCGAGATCACCTTTTTCCTCGGCGGCTCCGCCGACGACATCGCCAAGGCGCGGCCGGTGCTCGATCTGCTGGCGCAGCGGATTTTCGAGCTCGGCCCGATCGGCGCCGGCATGGGGGCCAAGGTGGTCAACAACGGGGTGATGCACGCGGTCATGGTGGTGCTGGCCGAGGCCTTCGCCGTGTCGACCAAGCTCGGCATCGCGGTGCCGACGATGATCGACATCCTGTCGCGGCCGGACGGCTTGATGCGCCCGCTGGAGCACCGGGTCGGCGAGCGCATCCGGGGCGGCGACTACGCCGCCGGCATGTCGGTCAGCAACGCCCGCAAGGATTCGGTTCTGGCACTGGAAACCGCCCAGGAGCTGGGGGTGCCGCTGTTCGCCCACATGGCCGCCCACACCCCCTACGAGATCGCCGAGAGCACCGGCATGGGCGAGCTCGACTACGCTGCCATCGCCAAACTGTGGGAGCACTGGGCCGGGGTGTCGTTGAGCGACAAGGGCTAAGGGCGATCGAGGTGGTCCCGGCGACCGGGGACGCGAAGAGGGGCCGGGATGTGGCCTCGTGAGCACCGCTGCCGTTCCGGCGATAGGCTTGTCGCGCCCATCGGGCGGTGATAGGCGGGTTGCATGGATGTTCTGAGCTCGCTCGCTCGCAGCTTCGCCGACGACTATCCCGAGGCGCGGAGCAAATTTCTCGACGCGGTGGCCGCTGTCGGCGCTGCCGCCGCGCCCTGGGGTAACCCAAACCCCGGCCCGCGCGGCGAGCCGGTGGCGACCGACGTCGCCTGGATCGGCCCGGCCGACGCGCGGCGGGTGCTGGTGCTGATCGCGGCCACCCACGGGGTGGAAGGGTTCTGCGGCTCCGGGGTGCAGGTCGACTGGTTGCGCGACGGCGGCCCGGAGCGGTTGCCGCCCGACACCGCCGCGTTGTTGGTGCACGGCTTGAACTGCCACGGCTTCGCTTGGTGGCGGCGGGTGACCGAGGAAGGCTGCGACCTGAACCGCAACTTCGTCGATTTCAGCAAGCCGCTGCCGGAGAATCCGGGCCACGACGCGTTGGCCGACGCCTTCGTGCCGGCGTCGCTGGAGCCCGATGTTTTGGCCATCGCCGAGGCAAGGATCGCCGCCTGGCGGGCCGAGCATGGCGACGCCGCGTTCCACGCCGCGCGCAAGGCCGGGCAGTACAAACACCCGCACTCGATGTTCTTCGGCGGGGCCGCGCCGAGCTGGGCGCGGAACACGCTGGCGGCGATCGTCGAGCACCACGATCTGGCCGGCCGCGCGCTGGTGTCGGTGATCGACGTGCACACCGGCCTCGGCCCGTTCGGCTATGGCGAGCCGATCTGCGGCCACAAGCGCGGCACCGTCGGCCTCGACCGGGTGCTGGCGATGTACGGCGAGTCGACCGGCCTGCCGTCCGAGGGGGCGTCGTTCTCGATCCCGCTGTCGGGCACGCAGCGGGAGTTCTGGCAACCGCGCCTCGGCGACGCCTACACCTATGTCGCGCTGGAGTTCGGCACCTTCAGCCAGGACAATAGCCGCAAGACCCTGCGGGCCGATCATTGGCTGCACAACCAGGGCCCGGTCGACTGGGACGATCCGCGCAGCCGCGCAATCAAGGACGCCATCAAGCACCACTACTACCCGGCGACCGACGCCTGGAAGGAGATGGTGCTGTGGCGGTCGCGCCAGGTGATCCGGCAAACCCTGAACGGGTTGGAGACCTTCGTATGATGGCCGTATGATGGCGGCCATCGCCCATTGGCGGCTGATGGCGGCCTACAACGCCGGCGCCAACAAAATCCTCTACGACGCGGTCGCCCGGCTGCCGGATGACGCGTACCGCCAATGACGCTTGCCCGGCGGTGGTACGCCACAGTAGAACCCGCTGACCACCACCCGCCGGAGCGCGCTCGCATGGCTGACCTGGAAATCCCCGACGTTCTGCGCCGGACGGACCCGACCGGAGACCCGGCGCCGCTGGTGTTCGACAGCCCGCATACCGGGCTTCTCTATCCCGGCGATTTCGACCCGGCGATCCCGATGGAGCAATGCGCGCGGGTCAGCGACTGGTTTGTCGACGAGCTGTTCGAGGCGGCCCCCCGCCACGGCGCGATCTTTCTCGAAGCCCTGTACCGGCGCGCCTACATCGACCCGAACCGGGACGAGGCCGATCTGGATATCGCCATGATCGACGGTGCCTGGCCCGGCCCGGTGGACGCCACCGAGAAGACCACGCGCGGCGCGTCGCTGATCTGGAAGCTGATCGACGGCGAGACGCCGGTGTACGGCCGCAAGCTGACGGTCGACGAGGTGCGCCACCGGATCGAGACCTATTGGCGGCCGTATCATCAGGCGCTGGGCGGCGCGCTCGACGAGGTCCACGCGCGGTTTGGCCGGGTCTATCACGTCGACTGCCACTCGATGCCGGAATGGGGCGACGCCCGCTGGGGCGACGAGGGCACGCGCCGGGCCGATTTCATCGTCGGCACCCGGGACGGCACCACCGCGTCAACGGCGTTCACCGAGGTGGTGGTGGAAAGCCTGCGCGCCTCGGGCTACGGGGTCGCCGTCAACGACAAGTTCAAGGGCGTCGAGCTGATCCGCCGTTATTCCGACCCGAGCCAAGGCCGCGAGTCGCTGCAGATCGAGGTCAATCGCGGCATCTACATGGACGAGACCGCGATTACCCGGTCCGAGCGCTTCGGCGCCACCCAGTCGGCCATCACCCGCATGATCGGCACGGTCGAGGGCTTCGCCCGCGATCAGCTCCGCTAAACCCTTAGAACCGGTCGATCCGATACGGCGTCAGGTCGAGGCCGGGGTCGCGGCCGGCGACCAGATCGGCGATCAACTCTCCGGTTCGCGCCGCCAGGGTCAGCCCGATGTGCCCGTGACCGAAGCCGTAATAGACGTTGGCCTGCTCCGGCGACCGGCCGATCACCGGCACGCTGTCCGGGGTCGACGGGCGGAAGCCGAGCCATTCCCGCGTCACCTCGACCTCCAGCCCCGGCAGCGCCGCCTTGGCGTGCGGCAGCATGCGGTAGACCCGGCGGAAGTCCGGCGGCGCGTCGACCCCGGCGAACTCGGCCCCGGTGGTCAGCCGCAAGCCGTCCCGCATCGGCGCCAGCACGAAACCATGGTCGCCGAACACCGTCGGGCGGCGCAGCTCCGGACCGGCGGTGACGTTCAGGTTCAGGTGATAGCCGCGTTCGGTGTCCAGCGGCACCGCGCGGCCCAGCATGGCGGCGATCCTGTGGCTGCGGGCGCCGGCGCAGACCACCACCGCGTCGCAGGCGTGCATGCCGAGGTCGGTCACGACCTTTTCCACGCCGTCCGGGCCGATGTCGAACCGCCGCACCGTCTCGGCGACCCAGGAGCCGCCCAGATCGCGGAACCGCTTGAAATACGCCTCGGTCAGCTTGACCGGCTGCGAGACGAAGCCGTTGTCCGGCTCGTACGCGGCGTGGGTGAAGCGGGGCGACAGGCCCGGTTCGAGCTGGCGCAGCTCGTCGGCGCTCAGGATCTCGATGTTCACCCCGCGCCGGGTCTTCACCGCCCGCTCGTCCGCCGTCTTATCGAAGCTGGCCTGGCTCGAATACACCTTCAGCCAGCCCACCGGACGGACGATATCGTGGGCGCCCGACAGATCGATCAGCGTCTTGTGCGCCGCCATGGCGTCCTTCGACAGCGCCCACAGATGCTTGGAAATCTCCTCCACCCGGCCCGGCGTGCTGGCCGCCAGGAACCGCAGCAGCCACGGCGCCATGCGCGGCAGGTACGACCAGCGGATGTTCAACGGCGAGGCCGGGTCAACCAGCATCCGCGGCATCTGTTTCCAGTTGCCGGGCGATCCGGTGGGATAGACGCTGCCGATGGCGATCGAGCCGGCGTTGCCGAACGAGGTGCCATGACCCGGCGGCGTCGGGTCGATCAAGGTGACGTGGTGGCCGTCCCGTTGCAGGTGCAGGCCGGTCGCCACACCGACGATGCCGGCGCCGACGACGACGATGCGTTTCGGGGTTATCGAGGCGCGTGCGGCGGTCGAGGAGGGCTTCGGCGGCGCCATCATGCCCGCTCCGTCGCGCGCAGCATCTTCAGCAGCCCGATCAGCCGGGTATCCCGTTCATGCTCCAGATCGTCGATGCTGCGGTCGCCCATCTCATCCTCGATGCCCGCGATCAGCTTGGCCTTCAGATCGTCGGTCAGGGTTGGCGTGATCTGCATATCGGTCCACCAGGATTCGATCGGCGGGCCGAACTGCTCCAAGGTCGCCCGCATGCCGCCTTTGCCGCCGGTCAGGTTGAACACCATGTGGGGTCCCATCAGCGCCCAGCGCAGCCCCGGTCCCTGGGCGACGGCGGCGTTGACGTCCTCGACGCTGGCCAAGCCCTCGGCCACGGCGTTCACCGCCTCGCGCCACAAAGCCGCCTGCAGCCGGTTGGCCAGATGCCCCGGCACCTCCTTGTTGACGTAGATCGCGTGCTTGCCGATGTGGCCGTAGAAGCCATGCGCCCAGGCCCCGGCCCCGGGGTCGGTCGCCTTGCCCAACACCACCTCGACCAGCGGGATCAGGTGCGGCGGGTTGAACGGATGGCCGACGACAAGGCGTGGCGCGAAACCGAGCCCACCTTGCAAATCCGACAGGATCAGGCCCGAGGTCGAGGTGGCGACGATGGTCTGCTCCGGCACGGCACCATCGATCCGGGCGTACAGCTCCTGCTTGATCGGCGCGCGTTCGGGCGCATTCTCCTGCACGAAATCGGCCTCGGCCACCGCCGCTTCCGGGGTGTCGGCGGTGACGAGCGCGCCTTCCTTGGCCACCGCCGTGCCCAGATCGCGGAGCTGCGGCATGGCGGTGTCGATAAACGCCGTCAGCCGTTCCCGCCACCCCTCAGCAGGGTCCCAGGCCACCACGTCATAGCCGCGCGCCAGGAAGTAGCTGCACCAGCTGGCCCCGATCGTGCCGGTGCCCAGAACCGCGATCCGCTTGACCGCGTCATACTCCCGATAGCGTGCCATCGTTACCTCCCCGCGCGTTTTCTTGCGCCATATCAGCACTCCGTCGGCCCGCCCGCCAAGCCCGGATGCCGTCAAGCCGGGTTAATCGTCAGCGCAGATCGAACAACCGGCCCCAGCCGCGCACCACACCCGGATCGGCACCGGCGGCTCGCAACGCGCCCCACAGCGCCACCGATACCGAATCCAGCAGCGTGATGCCCAACTCGGCCTCCAACCGGTCGGCCAGCCGGGCGCCGCGCACATTGGTGCAAAGGACGATGACCGCCCGCGCGCCGTCGTCCGCCACCGCGCGGATCATCCGTTCGACCGTCGCCTGCTCAACCTCGGCGAAGGCGAAATTCTCGGTGATGTCGAGCCGCCGGTCGGCGACGCAAGGGAAGCCTTCGGCGGCGAAATTGGCGCGGATGCGGTCCTGCACCTCGGCCACATAGGGGGTGACGAGGCCGAAGCCGTCGCTCCCAAGCGCCTTCAGGGCGTCCAGCGTCGCCAGCACGGCCGAGGTCGCGGGAATGCCCGTCTCCTCGGTGATGGCGGCGGCCGTCGCCCGGTCCCGATCGGGGCCGAGCCATCCGGCGGAGGTGCCGTTCCAACAGATCGACGCCACCTTGGCCTCGGCCAGCAGGCGCGCCGCCGCGATCATCGGCGTCTGGTCGAACTGCCCGGCCGAACCCGCGTCCAGGGAAATCTCCGTCACCCGAATGCGCGCCGCGTGCGCCGTGATCGAGGGTGTGGACGCCAGCAGCGCGGCGGTCATCGGCTCCAGCACCGTGTTCGACGACGGGGTGATCATGCCCAGCCGCACGGATGTGGCGGTAGAAGGGATCGTCATCTCACCGGCCCTTGTAGACCGGTGGGCGCTTTTCGTTGAACGCGCGGATGCCCTCCTGGCGGTCCTCGGTGCCGACGGTGCGGTTGTAGGCCTCGATCTCGAAGTCGTAGCCGTTCTTGAGGTCCATCTGGGCCGAAGCGTTGATCGACTTCTTGGCCTGGCGCACCGAAATCGGGGCGTTGCCGGCGATCTTGGCCGCCGTAGCCAACGCCTCCGCCACCAACTGGCCCTCGGCGCAGACCCGGTTCACCGCGCCCCAGGCCAGCGCCTCCTCGGCCGAGAATGGCGTGCCGGTCAGAATGATCTCCTTGGCCCGGCGCAAGCCGACGGCGCGGGGCAGGTTCTGGGTGCCCGCCGCCCCCGGCATGATGCCCAGGGTCACCTCGGTCAGCGCGAACCGCGCACCGGCGGCGGCATAGGCGAAGTCACAGCCCATGACGATCTCCAACCCGCCGGCGTAGGCCGCGCCGTTGACCGCCGCGATCATCGGCACTGGACAATCCAGTTGCGCGCGGACCATCTGCTCGAACAGCGCGTGCTGCCGGCGCCAATCCGCGTCGGTCATGCCGTTGCGTTCCTTGAGGTCGCCGCCGGCGCAGAACGCCTTGTCCCCCCGCCCGGTCAGCACCACGCAGCGCACATCCGCCGGATCGCGGTACAGCTCGACCCACAGATCGCGCAGGTCGAAGCCCATCTGGGTGTCCAGGGCGTTCCGCACCTCGGGCCGGTCCAGGGTCACGCACAGCAGGTGCTCGGCCGGACGCTCCAGCGTCAGGGTCTTGAAGGACAGCGCGTCCACGCTCATCGGTCGGTCTCCATCGTCTCGTCGTGAAAAACAGCCTCGGTATCGGCGCCCAGCGACGGCGGCCCCGCGCGTTGCGGCGGGCGCACCCCGTCGAGGGACAGGGGAAGCCCCACCAGCTCCCAGCCATCGGCCGTGGTCTCGATCTGGCCCAGCGCCTTGGTCTGGGGGTGGGCCAGCACCTCGCTCACGCTCTGCAACGGCGCCGATGGCACCCCAACGGCGTCCAGCGCGATCTGCCAATGCGCGCGCGGCCGGGTGGTGGTCACTGCCTCGATCGCGGCGTTGATGCTTTCCAGGTTCTCCCAGCGTTGCTCGTTGCTGGCGAAACGCGGGTCCTTCGGCCATTCGGGATGGCCGAGCACCGCCGCCGCCTTGGCGAACAGCCGATCGTTCGGCGCCGCGATGATCAGATGGCCGTCGGCGCAGGCATAGGCCTGGTAGATCGCCATGCCGGGCGCCCGGGTGCCCCGCCGCACCGGATCGCGGCCCGAGGCCAGGTAGCCCGAGGCGTGATAAGTCATCCAACCCAGCGTGGTCTCGTACAGCGAGACGTCGACCCGGCCGCCGCGCCCGGTCCCGTCCCGCCGGCGCAGCGCCGCCTGAATGCCGATCACCGCCCACATGCCGGTGCCCATGTCGATCAACGAGGTGCCGATGCGCACCGGGTCCGTGTCCGCGTGGCCGGTGACGCTCATCAACCCGCCAAAGGCCTGCATCAGCGGGTCGTAGCCCGGCCGATCGGCCAGCGGGCCAGCGCGGCCGAAGGCGCCGCTGTCGCAGTAGATCAGGCGCGGGTTGGCCGCCATCATCGCCTCGGCGCCGATCCCGTAGCGGCTCGCCAGGCCGGGGCGCAGGTTCTGGATCACCACGTCGGACCGCCCGATCAGCCGGGTCAACCGCGCCAGTTGATCGGGGTCCTTCATATCGACCGTCACCGAGCGCTTGCCGGCGTTCAGCGCGGTGAAGATCGCGCCGACCCCACCGGCCCGCTCCGGCGGTTTCCAGGCCCGCGCGTCGTCGCCGCCGTCCGGGCGCTCGACCTTCACCACCTCGGCCCCCATCGTCGCCAGGATCCAGCCGGCATAGGGTACCGCCACGCTGCCGCCCAGCTCGACCACTCGCACGCCGGCCAGCGGCGCCCCGGCAGATGGACCGTCAGGAGATGCGCCCTCGTTCACGCGGCAACCACCGCGCCGTTCAGCCGGAATCCGACGGCCGCCGCCGCCAGACCGGCCACCCGCCCCCAGGCCGGGCGGCCGTCCACGAGATAGCGCGCGCCCCGCATGCTGTTTCTCCACATGGTGTGCATCGGCGGTGACCCCCTCGCGACCGCGAGCGGAGCGCCAGGGTCGCCCCCGGCGCGGCGGCCGTCAACCGGCGCCGCCCCACCGCAACCGGCCGTCGCAAACAAACATCGTTCATGCCGGCCGGCCGGTGGGTTTCCGGACCTCGACAAGGCCCGACCCCTCGGCTATAAGCCGCCTCTTCGGCGGACCTGACGGCGCCTGGCGCCGCCTGCCCCGCCCCGGATGGGCGCATAGCTCAGTTGGTAGAGCAGCTGACTCTTAATCAGCG
>JABMNR010000099.1 GCA_013203465.1 Alphaproteobacteria bacterium | reverse complement strand
GTGCAGGTCAGCCGCACCCGGTTGCAGCTCTCGCAGAAATTATGGGTCAGCGGGGTGATGAAGCCCAGCCGTCCGCCGGTCTCGCCGACCTCGACATAGCGCGCCGGGCCGCCGGTCTTGTAGTCGATGTCGGTCAGGGTGAAGCGCTCGGCCAGCTTGGCGCGGACCATCGACAGCGGCAGGTACTGGTCGACCCGATTCTCGCTGCCGATGTCGCCCATCGGCATGACCTCGATGATCGTCATGTCGTAGCCGCGATCGCCGCACCATTGCAGCATGCCGCCGAGTTCGTCGTCGTTCACGCCCTTCAAGGCGACGGCGTTGATCTTGACCGCGAGGCCGGCTTTGTCGGCCGCGTCCAGCCCGGCCAGCACCTTGTCGAGCTTGCCCCAGCGGGTGATCGCCGCGAACTTGGCCGGATCCAGGGTGTCGATCGAGACGTTGATCCGGCGCACCCCGCAATCCACCAACTCGTCGGCGAACCGTGATAGCTGGCTGCCGTTGGAGGTGACCGTCAACTCCTCAAGACCGCCGCCGTCCAACCGTTTGCCGAGCTCGCGGAACAACCACATGATGTTCCGGCGCACCAGCGGCTCGCCGCCGGTCAGGCGCAGTTTCTTGACGCCGAGGTCGACGAAGACGTTGCACAGCCGCGCCAGCTCCTCCAGCGAGAGAACCTCGACCTTCGGCAGGAAGGTCATGTTCTCCGCCATGCAATAGACGCAGCGGAAATCACAGCGGTCGGTCACCGACACCCGCAGATAGCTGATCGCGCGCTGGAACGGATCGATCAGCGGTGCGGAGACGATGGGAGTAAGCACATCAGTCATAAGCGTTATATACGACGGAACATAACGCGGCGAAAGAGGGGAGAACACTCACCGCCGCTTGAAGTGACGATAGACGCCGTCATCGTTGCGCTTGCGCGTTTCTTGGGCCAGCGCCATGTTTCACCGATGACCAACCCAAGCACCCCCTACCTCGTCGCCCCCGAACCCAGTGATCCGCGTCTGACCGAGCGGGTATCGGGGCTCGATCACACCGGCCAGCCGGTCGAGTTGTCGGTGGTGCATGAGCGGCCGCTGACGATCTTTCTGAATTCCCAGGAGATTGTGACCGCGATGACCATCGGTGACCGGCCGGACGACCTGGCGGTCGGCTATCTGCTGAACCAGAACATGCTGCGCCGCGACGACGTGGTGACCGGGATCGACATTGACGAGGATTTAGGGGTCGCCATCGTGCGGACCGAGCGAGAGACCGACTACGAAGAAAAGATGAAAAAGAAGATCCGCACCTCGGGCTGCGCCGTCGGCACGGTGTTCGGCGATCTGATGGAGACGTTGGAGGGCGTGCGCCTGCCCGACACGCCGGTGCGTACCACGTGGCTGTATGCCCTATCGAAGGCGATCAACACCACACCGAGCCTGTATCTCGAAGCCGGTGCCATCCACGGCTGCGTGCTGTGCCACCGGGATCGGCCGCTGGTCTATATGGAGGATGTCGGCCGGCACAACGCGGTCGACAAGATCGCCGGTTGGATGTTCCGCAACGATATCGCGGCGGACGACAAGATTTTCTACACCACCGGCCGGCTGACCTCCGAGATGGTGATCAAGACCGTGCACATGGGCATCCCCGTGCTGGTCTCACGCTCCGGCTTCACGGCGTGGGGGGTGGAGTTGGCCCGCGAGACCGGGCTGACCTTGATCGGCCGGATGAAGGGCAAGCGGTTCGTGGTGCTGGCGGGCCAGGACCGGCTTATTTGGGACGCCGATTTCGGACAGGTCGAGGATGAGGACGCCCGGCTCCGGCGCAAGGGTGCCGTGGCGGCGGAGGAAGCGTGACCGCCCGCGCCATCGACCGCGAGGACGTGGTCGGCGTGCTGTTGGCGGGAGGCCAAGCCCGGCGCATGGGCGGCGGCGACAAATGCCTGCGCGCGCTGGGCGGGATCACGTTGCTGCGGCGGGCCATCGACCGGCTGGAGCCGCAGGTCGGCGCCCTGGTGCTGAACGCCAATGGCGACCCGGGCCGGTTCGCCGGCTATGGCCTGCCGGTGGTGGCTGATCCGGTCGACGGGTTCGCGGGACCGCTGGCCGGGGTGCTCGCGGGGTTCGATTGGGCGGCCGAGCATGCGCCGGGGTATGGCTGGATCGTCACCGTACCGACCGACGCGCCGATGTTCCCGCTGGATCTGGTGGCCAAGCTGGCGTCGGCGACGGTCTGGGACGAGGCGGACCTCGCCTGCGCGTCCTCCGGTGGACGGACCCATCCGGTGTTCGGCCTGTGGCCGGTACGCCTGCGTGCCGCCCTGCGGAGTGCGCTGATGGACCACGATGTCCGCAAGGTCGACCGGTTCACCGCCGATTACCAGCGCGCCGTGGCCGACTGGGCGGCCGAACCGGTCGATCCATTCCTCAATGTCAATCGTCCCGAGGATTTGGACGCGGCCGAACGGCTGATGGCACAGACGTGAGTAGGGGCTTGCCGTTTGCACGACTTTGACGCACCCTTGGCGGCATGAAGCGCTTGTTTGCCCTGCCGGTTTTGCTGATGCTTGGCCTTGGCCTCGCCGCGTGCGGGGAAGAGGCGCCGCCTGGGCCGCCGACCTCGAAGATCTTCATCGATAATCAGAGTTCGACCGAGGCCAATGTCCGGATCAAGTTCTGGACCAAGGACTACAAGAAGGTGTCCTCGGACAGCGCCGAGACCATCGAATTCGTCAACGAGCAGGGTGCCAACGTCGTGCAGGTGCACGCCAAGTCGCGCAAGCAGTGGGACGAGTGCTGGGTCACTTTGAATGTCGGCCAGACGCTGGTGGTCTATGACGGGATCGAGCGGATCGCCTGCCGGATCGAATAACGCCGATCGTTCTCTCTTTAAGATGCCGTCCGACTGACCGCGCGGCCGAAGCGCCGGAAGGCGCGGGCGCCCGAACCTTCCATGATGGCGCGAAAGCAGCCGTCGCGGTCGCTGGCGACGAAGCCGGCGAGCCGGCGGATGCCCAGCCCGTGAAACGCCGGGCATAACGGGGTTCCGGGGCCGACCAGGGTGATCCGGCAATCGGGGTCGGCGAGATCGAGCAGCCCGCCCAGCGTGCCGTTCACCAGGGTGGTGGCGGTGATCACCAGATCGCCGCAGCCGGGGATGACGTCGGCCGCGCGCTCGGCCGGCAGGTCGTTGGGGCCGGGGTCGCGCTCCAGCACCACGGCACCGGGGAGCTTCGCCTCCAGGCCTGGAAACCGGCCGATCACCACGGCCCGGCCACCGCCGGATGCGGCCAGCCCGTCGCCGTCGATCAGCTCCGGGGTATCCCGGTTCCAATGGGCGTTGGCGGCGGCCAGGCCGATCGCCCGCTCATAGGGGTTGTCGGAGACGAACAATCGGGCAAGCTCGGCAAGGGGGCGGCCGGCGTAGCTGCCGGTCTCCGACGTGGCGCGGGCGCCGTCGGCACGGGAGGGTGTGGCGGCGAGGCCCAGCGCGTTCGGCCCCTCCACGGCGGTCCAGTTGAAACCCACGACAACGCGACCGGATGCGACGCCCGGCACGCCGGTGATCAGGGCTTGGGCGATGCGGTCCGTGGTCAATATCCCGGACACGTCGGCGGGTGGTGTCATTCGGCGGCGATTTGGTCCGTGGCTTTCTCCAGGCGCGCGGCGGCGAATTTCAACTCCGGGATCTTGCCGAACGGGTCGAGCGCCGGGTTGGTCAGGAAATTCGCCGGCGCCTCGGTGTAGCAGAACGGAATGAACACCAGCCCGCGCGGCAAATGGCCGTCGCTGCGCGCCTTCAGCTCGATGACGCCACGCCGCGTGGACACCCGCACCCGGTCGCCCGGCGCGATGCCCCAGGCGGCGAGATCGTCGGGGCTCACGCTGACATACGGTTCCGGCTCGATCGCTTCCAGCACGGTGGCGCGCCGGGTCATCGCCCCGGTGTGCCAATGCTCCAGCAACCGCCCGGTGGTCAGCACCAGCGGGAAGGCCTCGTCCGGCTGTTCGTCCGGCGGCAGAATGGCGGCCGGCACGAACTTGCCGCGCCCGCTGTCGGTCGGGAAGCCATCGCCGAAGATCACGCCGCTGCCGGGATGATCCGGGGCCGGACAGGGGTAGGTGACCGCCCCTTCATGCTCCAATCGCTCCCAGGTGATGTTGGTCAGCGACGGCATCACCAGGGTCATCTCGGCGAACACGTCGGCAGGACCGCCGTACGACCACGCCAGCCCCATGCGGTTGGCCAGTTGCTGGACGATCCACCAATCTTGCCGGGCGTCGCCGGGCGGGTCGATCGCCTGGCGGCCCATCTGCACCGTGCGGTTGGTGTTGGAGAAGGTGCCGGTCTTCTCCGGGAAGGCGGAGGCCGGCAGCACCACATCGGCGAAGGCGGCGGTTTCGGTCAGGAAGATGTCCTGCACCACCAGATGTTCCAGCTTGGCCAGCGCGGCGCGCACGTGGTTCTGATCCGGGTCCGACATCGCCGGGTTCTCGCCCATGATGTAGACACCCTTGATGATGTCGTTGTGGATCGCCTCGGTGATCTCGACCACGGTAAGCCCGGCCTTGGGGTCGAGTTCGGCGCCCCATATCTCCTCGAACCGCATCTTTTGCTGCGGGTCCTCGACCGATTTGTAGTCCGGATACACCATCGGGATCAGCCCGGCGTCCGACGCGCCCTGGACGTTGTTCTGGCCGCGCAGCGGATGCAGGCCAGTGCCGGGACGGCCGACCTGACCGCACATCAAGGCGAGCGCGATCAGACAGCGGGCGTTGTCGGTGCCGTGGGTGTGCTGCGACACACCCATGCCCCAGAAGATGATGGCGCTGTCGGCGTTGGCGTAGGTCCGGGCGACGGCGCGCAGCCGGTCGGCCTCGATGCCGCAGATCGGCGCCATGGCGTCGGGAGTGAAGGCGGCGAGGCTGGATTTGAGGGCCTCGAAGCCTTCGGTATAGCCGTCGATGTACTGGCGGTCGTACAGCTCCTCGGTGACGATCACGTTCATGATCGCGTTCAGCATCGCCACATCGGTGCCCGGCTTGAACGCGAGATGCTCGTGGGCGTGCCGCGTCAGGCCTTGGCCGCGCGGGTCCATGACGATCAACGTCGCACCGCGCTTGGCGGCCTGTTTGATGAAGGTGGCGGCGACCGGATGATTGACCGTCGGGTTGGCGCCGATGACGACGATCACCTCGGCGTTCTCGGCCTCGCGGAAACCGGCGGTCACCGCACCCGAGCCGATGGTTTCCATCAGGGCGGCGACCGAGCTGGCGTGGCATAGCCGGGTGCAATGGTCGACGTTGTTGGTGCCGAAACCGGTACGCACCAGCTTCTGAACCAGATAGGCCTCTTCATTCGAGCCCTTGGCCGAGCCGAAGCCGGCGAGGGCCTTGCCGCCCTCCCGGTCGCGGATCGTGCTCAACCCGGCGGCGGCGCGATCCAGTGCCTCCTCCCAGCTCGCCTCGCGGAAATGAGTGAGGGGATTGGCCGGGTCGACCGGCAGGGAGGCGGATTTCGGCACGTCCTCGCGTCGGATCAGCGGCGTGGTGAGCCGTTGCGGGCTGGCGACGTAGTCGAAGCCGTAGCGGCCCTTCACGCAGAGCTTGCCGGCGTTGGCCGGACCGTCGGCGCCGTCGACCCAGGCGATTGCCTCGTCCTTGATGTTGAAGGATAACTGACAGCCGACCCCGCAATACGGGCATAAACTGTTCACCTGGCGGTCGGCCTTGCCCTGGTAGAGCCCGAACTCGTCCAGCGCCGTCTTCGGCATCAAGGCGCCGGTCGGACACGCCTGCACGCATTCGCCACAGCCGACACAGGTGCTGGCCCCCATGTCGTCGTCGAAGTCGAAGACGATCTTCGCCTGATGCCCGCGATAGGCGAGGCCGATCACGTCGTTGACCTGCACCTCGCGGCAGGCGCGCACGCACAATCCGCACTGGATGCAGGCATCGAGGTTGACGGCGATGCCGGGATGGCTCGAATCCGCCAGCGTTATCTCTCGCGCCGGAAACCGGCTGTCGGCGACGCCCTGGGCGTCGGCGAAGGTCCACAAGGTGCTGTCGGGGTCATGCGCCGTCTCACGGGCCGGCTGGTCGGCGACCAGCAATTCCATCACCATCTTGCGCGAGGCTTTTGCCCGGTCGGAGGCGGAGCGCACCGTCATGCCCTCGGTCGGCGTGCGGATGCAGGACGCGGCCAACACCCGCTCACCGTCGATCTCGACCATGCAGGCGCGGCAGTTGCCATCGGCGCGGTAACCGGCGGCGGGCGTGTAGCAGAGGTGCGGGATCTCGGTGCCAAGGCGATTGGCGACCTGCCAGATCGTCTCGCCGGGAGCGGCGTCGACCTCGCGGCCGTCCAACTGGAAACGGATGGTGTCGGACATCGGGGCTCTTCCGTCAGAGGTCATCGGGGAAATGGGTCATCACGCTGATCAACGGATTGCTCGCCGCTTGGCCAAGCCCGCAGATCGAGGCGTCCGTCATGGCGGCGGACAGCTCGCGCAACAGCGGCTGATCCCAGTTCCCGCCCGCCATGAGCTTGACCGCCTTCTCGGTGCCGGCGCGGCACGGCGTGCATTGGCCGCAGCTCTCATCCTCGAAGAACCGCATCAGGTTCAGGGCCACGTCCTTCATGTCGTCCTGGTCGGACAGGATCACAACCGCGTGGCTACCGACGAAGGAGCCGTGTTTCTCCAACTGGCCGAAATCGAGCGGGATGTCGGCCATCGACGCCGGCAGGACGCCGCCGGAGGCGCCGCCGGGGAGGTAGCCCTTGAAGCGGTGGCCGTCGAGCATGCCGCCGCAATGCTCCTCGATCAGCGCACGCGCGGTGACGCCGGCCGGAACGATCTTCACACCGGGGTGCTTGACCCGGCCGGAGACCGAATAGCTGCGCAATCCAGGGTGGTCGGGGCTGCCCTGTTTGGCGAACCAGGCGCCGCCCTTCTCGACGATATCGCGCACCCACCATAGGGTCTCGATGTTGTTGACCAGGGTGGGGCGGCCGAAGATGCCGCTCTGCGCGACATAGGGCGGGCGGTGGCGCGGCAGACCGCGCTTGCCCTCGATGCTTTCGATCATCGCCGACTCCTCGCCGCAGATGTAGGCGCCGGCTCCTCGACGAAGATGGATGTCGGTGTGCGGCGACAGGCCCGCCGCTTCCAGCGCCGCGATTTCCCGGCGCAGCACCCGGATGATGTCGGGGTACTCGTCGCGCATGTAGATATAGACCGCCTCGGCCTCGACGACCCAGGCGCCGATCAGCATGCCTTCGAGCATGCGGTGCGGATCGCTCTCCAGAAAATAGCGATCCTTGAAGGTCCCGGGCTCGCCCTCGTCGCCGTTAACGGCCATCAGGCGCGGTCCCTCGGTTTGGCGCACCAGCGACCATTTGCGCGCGGTCGGGAAGCCGGCGCCGCCGAGACCGCGCAGGCCGGCCTTATCCAACGCGTCAATCACCGCCTCGCGCGCCACCTTTCCGGCGAGGCAGCGACGGAGCAGGGTGTAGCCGCCGTCGGCCATATAGGCATCCAAGGTCAACGCCGGGTCGGCGGGCGTCACATGGTCGTCATGATGCGCCGCGATGGCCGTCTTGGCGCGGGCCATGTCGACATGCTCGACCAGACGGTGGCCGACGGCGGCGACCGGTGCCTTGTCGCAGGCGCCCATGCACGGCGCGCGCACCACGCGAACCTTGGCGCCAAACGCCTTGGCCAAGGCTTCCAGCCGTTGCTCGGCACCGAACAGCGCGCAGGTCAGGCTGTCGCAGACACGGACCGTGACGGCCGGCGGCGGGGTTTCGCCCTCCTTCACCACGTCGAAATGAGCGTAGAAGGTGGCCACTTCCCAGACCTCGGCCATGGCCAGCCGCATCTCGTGCGCCAGCGCCGCGAGGTGGGCGGCCGATAGATGGCCATAGGTGTCTTGGATGATGTGCAGATGCTCGATCAACAGATCGCGCCGTCGCGGCGCATCACCCAACAGCTGACGAACCTCGGCCAACGCCGTGGGGTCGAGCTGCCGGCCCTTGGGGAACGGACGCCCCTTGCGGCGTCCTTCTCCGGATCCCCGGTGAAGCCGATCCGCTTGCTCACCAGCGTTCGGGACCGCGGTCGTATCGGTCTCCGCCATCGTCGTCTCCATGCCGGGTGATTATAGCACCCTATATTAGAGGCGAAATCTAGCGGGTCACTGTTTCATTATCGACGGCAACCAGGCTTACCCGGTCGGTGTTAATCAACTGTTTGCCGGCATGCTCGAAGTTGACCGTTACCCGTGAGCCGATCGCGGTCTGAATTTGGCCAATACCCCAGTCTGGGCGGCCGTCCAGTCGCACAAAGCATCCAGGGCTGAGATAGTCCGACATCCACGCCTCCTTACGGCTCCGTCGGGTGACGACGCTATCAGTCTGTAGGCGGACCGACAAAGGTCGGTTCGGTCAACGTTGTCGGACAAGGTGATTTATCAAGGGTTTGCCGCGAATTTGTCCTTCTCGCCTATTGGCGTGCTATGAGGAAATAGCGGGCGGCTGGGAGCCGACTCGGTTGTGAGATTTTCTGTCGGGAGTGCTTGATGTCGTTTGGCGATCGTCACCTTGATCTGTTGTTGTCGCGTCTCTTCCACGACCTGATCGGGCCGGTGTCCGCCGCGCGCAACGGGTTGGAATTGGTGACCGATTTCGGCGACGACGATGTCGGCACGGAGGCGATGGAGCTGGTTGGCCTCTCGGTCGAGCAAGCGATCGCCCGGCTGACCTTCTTTCGGATGGCGTTCGGCGGCGCAGGCAGTTCCGCCGGCCATGGTTTCGCTGCAGCGTTGCCGATTGCCCGCGCGTATCTGGCCAGTAGAAAACTGGAGCCGGCGTTTGATATTCCCGCGGGAGCACCAACGGCTCCGACCGGTCTGATTAAGGTGATGCTGGCGTTGATGGTGGTGGCGGCGGATTCGCTGCCGCGCGGCGGCCGTGTCGCCGTGTCGCTGGTGCCCGGCGCCGTGGAGATTTCGGGCGAAGGCGACAGGGCCGAACTCGCCATCACCACGCGGGAGGCGCTCAAGGGTGTGGGCGACCCGGAAGACGAGCGCGCGATCTTGGCCTTCGCCGTCGCCAGGTCGGCCAAACGGTTTGGCGTGACGGTGACCGTCGCTGATGGCGCCATGGCCCGGTTCCGCGTCTCGCATCCCGATCTCCCGTGACGCCGGAAAAACCCGCCGGGACGTAACCGCGGGAATAACCCGAGAAAATCCGTCGGGCATTAACCTTTCCTTTAGAGGCTGTCTCCTATTGTCCGCGGCATAGGACACCGTGCGGTTGATGTGTCGCCGCGAAGTAAATGGGGAAGCCCGATGGATGAGTTGCTGAGTGAGTTCCTAACCGAGACCTCCGAGAGCCTGGCCGAGCTTGATGTTCAGCTGGTTCGGTTCGAACAGAACCCAAACGACCAGGGCCTTCTGTCGAACATCTTCCGGCTTGTGCACACCATCAAGGGAACGTGTGGGTTCCTGGGTCTGCCCAGACTGGAAGCGGTCGCGCATGCCAGCGAGAACGTGCTGGGCAAGGTCCGCGACGGCGAGCTTGATGTTACGCCCGACGCGATCAGCCTGGTGCTTGAGTCGATCGACTGCATTAAGGGTCTTCTTGGTGCGCTGGAGGAGACCGAGGCCGAGCCGGCGGGCAACGATGCCGGCCTTATCGATCGCCTCAACGCGTTGGCCGAGGGCGGCGGTGCCCCCGTGGCCGAGCCGGTTGTCGAGACCGTGGCCGCCGACGAGGACGATATTGACGTACCGGACAATGCCGCCATCGGCACGCGCCCGGGTGAAACGCCGTTGGACGAGCTCGAGCGGCTGTTTCAGGAGACCGAGGTCGACAGTGATGAGGCCGACGTTGAGACCGAGGCCGAGGTCGCCGTGGCGGTCGAACCAGATCCCACTCCGAAACCGGCCGCCTCCAAGGATGTGGCGGTTGCCAAGGAGACCGCGCCCGCCGCTTCCGGCGAACAGGCGCCGCGCGAGAGCCAAGTCGCCAATCAGACGATTCGGGTAAACGTCGATCTGCTCGAGAACTTGATGACCATGGTCAGTGAGCTGGTGCTGACCCGCAACCAGTTGATGCAGATCGCACGGCACGAGAAGGATAACGAATTCAACGTGCCGCTGCAGCGGCTGAGCCAGGTGACCTCGGAGCTTCAGGAAGGCGTGATGAAGACCCGCATGCAACCGATCGGCAATGCCTGGTCGAAGTTGCCGCGCATCATTCGCGACCTGTCGCAGGATCTGGACAAGAAAATCGACTTGATCATGCACGGCGCCGACACCGAACTGGATCGTCAGGTGTTGGAGCTGATCAAGGATCCGCTGACCCACATGGTGCGCAATTCCGCCGATCATGGGATCGAGAACCCGGCCGAGCGGTTGGAGGCGGGCAAACCGGAAACCGGCCGGATTACGCTGGACGCCTATCATGAAGGTGGGCACATCATCATCCAGATTGGTGACGATGGCAAAGGACTGGATCCGGAGAAACTCAAGGCGAAAGCGGTCTCCAGCGGTCTTGTGTCGGAGGCTGAGGCGGAAGCGTTAAGCGAGCAGCAGATACAGCAGTTCATCTTCCGCGCGGGGTTCTCGACCGCCGCCAAGGTCACGAGCGTGTCCGGTCGTGGTGTTGGCATGGACGTGGTTCGCACCAACATCGAGAAAATCGGCGGCACCATCGAGTTGCAGTCGAAGCTCGGTAAGGGGTCGCGCTTCATCATCAAGATCCCGCTGACCTTGGCCATTGTCTCGGCCCTGATCGTCGAAGCGTGTGGTGAACGTTTCGCCATTCCGCAGCTCAGCGTGATCGAGCTGGTGCGCGCCTCGGCCGCCAGCGACCATCGGATCGAGAAGGTCCAGGGTATCCCGGTCTTGCGGCTGCGCAACCGGCTGCTACCACTGGTCTCCCTTCAGAGGCTTCTCAACCTCGACTCCCCCGATGGCCGTGAGGACGGGTGCGAGAGCTTCATCGTTGTCGCCCAGGTCGGCACCTACAGCTTCGGCATCTTGGTTGACCGAGTGTTCGATACCGAGGAAATCGTGGTCAAGCCGGTGGCGCCGATCCTGCGGCATCTGTCGCTGTTCTCTGGCAACACCATTCTCGGCGACGGTAGGGTGATCATGATCCTCGATCCGAACGGCATTGCCCAGGCGACCGGAGAGATCATGGTCAATGACGGCCACGGTAACGAGGAATCGGCCGAGGCCCGCGCTCTGGCCGACGAGAAGACGTCGTTGCTGGTGTTCCGCGGCGCGGGCGAACAGGCACCAAAAGCGGTGCCGCTGTCGCTGGTGGCGCGCCTTGAGGAGATTGACCTTACCACGGTCGAGTACTCCGAGGGCCGGCCGATCGTTCAGTATCGCGGTCAGCTGATGCCGTTGATCCCGATGGAAGGCGGCGCCAAGCTGGGCACCGAGGGCCGGCAACCGGTGTTGGTGTTCACCGACAATGGCCGGTCCATGGGATTGGTGGTCGACCAGATCATCGACATCGTCGAGGACCGGATCAATGTCGAGGTGCAGCCGGAGAAGCCGGCGCTGATGGGCAGCGCGGTGATCGCCGGCAAGGCAACCGATGTGATCGACGCCGGCTACTACCTCACCCAGGCCTTCGGCGATTGGTTCAGACTGACCAACGAGGACAAGCAGGGGAAAAAGAGGGCGGGCGGCCGCATTCTGGTGGTGGACGACAGTGCCTTCTTCCGCAACCTGCTGACACCATTACTGTCGGTCGCGGGATATCAGGTGACCGCCGTCGATGGTGGTGAGAAGGCGTTGGCGCTGTGCGATCGCGGGGAGGAATTCGACGCCATCATCTCGGACATCGAAATGCCGGGTATGAACGGCTTTGAGTTCGCCGAGAAGGTTCGTTCCAGCGAGAAATGGGGCAATACACCCATCGTCGCGCTGTCCTCCCGCACATCGAGCAGCGATCTCGATCGCGGCCGTGCTGTGGGCTTCACCGATTACGTGGCCAAGCTGGACCGCGACGCGCTGCTCGAAAGCCTGTCGCAAACCGTCGGCGTCTGATCGACTAACGGAGACATGTGATGACCAATTCCAATCTTCCAGCCGCTGTCGTCGGCAATCTGGCTGTCGTCGCTGGGGCGCAGCAATACGTATCCTTCATGATCGGTGACCAGTCGTTCGGGATCCCGGTGTTGCAGGTGCATGATGTCCTTGGCCCGCAACGGATTACCCGTATCCCGTTGTCGCCGCCCGAGATCGCTGGATCGTTGAATCTGCGTGGCCGGATCGTCACCGCGATTCAGGCACGCTGTAGGCTCGGCCTGGATCCGCTGCCGGCTGATGCCGAGACGATGAGCATTGTGGTGGAGCACGGTGGCGAGCTGTATAGCTTGATCGTCGATTCCGTCGGTGAGGTGCTGACCCTTGAGGCGCGTGATTTCGAGAGCCACCCTCCGACAATGGCCCCAGTCATTCGGGACGTATCGAACGGGATTTATCGTCTCAATGACTCACTTCTCATCGTGCTCGAGGTGCCGCGCTTCCTGGACTTCGTCCGTGCTGAGGCGGCATGACCGCGGTTGTTCGCCTGACAAGTCACCCCGTCCATGGGAGAGATTCGATGAAATCGTGTCTGGTTGTCGATGATTCCAAAGTTGTCCGGATGGTCGCTCGGCGAATCCTCGAAGACCTCGATTTCGAGATCGAGGAAGCCCACGACGGGCAGATGGCCCTCGAGGCGTGCGAGAAACGGCTGCCCGATGCCATTCTGCTGGATTGGAACATGCCGGTCATGAATGGCTTGGAGTTCTTGCAAAAGCTACGGAACATGCCGAAAGGCGACACGCCGATCGTTGTTTTCTGTACGACGGAGAATGACCTGTCGCATATCCAGACGGCGATCTCCGCGGGCGCCAACGAGTACATCATGAAGCCCTTCGACAGCGAGATCATCGAAACCAAATTCCAGCAAGTTGGACTGATTTGACATGGCGCTGCCGGCGGTTCCCAAGGCGCCTCGGGCGCGCGACCCGTTCCGCGTGATGTTGGTCGACGATTCGGCCGTCATTCGCGGGCTGTTCACGCGCGCCCTCGAGGCCGATACCGAAATCGAGATCGTTGCTTCCGTCGCCGACGGCCTATCGGCGGTCTCGACCTTGGCCAACGACAAGGGCCGGATCGAGGTGATCGTGCTCGACATCGAGATGCCGCGCATGGATGGCCTCACGGCACTGCCGAAATTGCTTGAGATCGACCCGAACATCGCTGTCGTCATGGCGTCGACCTTGACCGAGCGAAACGCCGACATCTCCTTCAAGGCAATGCGGCTGGGGGCCAAGGATTACGTTGCCAAGCCCACGAGCACGCGCGAACTCAGCGGTGCCGAGGTGTTCAAGCGCGAACTGACCGAGAAGGTGAAGATCTTCGGCACCGCACGGCGCCGCGCGCTTGGCCAGGGCCCACCGTCGAAAGCGCGTTTCTCGGCGGATCGCCGGGAACAACCGGCGGTCAAGCCGGTGGTCGCGCTCGCGACGGCGGCGCCCAAATTGCGCCCCTTGGGCGGCAGGCTGCCGAAGGTTATCGCCATCGGCAGCTCGACCGGAGGGCCGCAGGCCTTGTTCAAGGTGCTGCAAGACTTGCCCAAGACGGTGAAGCTGCCGATTCTGTTGACCCAACACATGCCACCAACCTTCACCCGGATCCTGGCTGAGCACATCACACGGTCGACCGGTTGGGATTGCGTGGAAGTGTCCGACGGCACAGTGATCACACCAGGCCGCGTGCACTTGGCCCCAGGCGATCATCACATGCGCGTCACCGGCGACGCCGCGCGGCCGATCCTGCGGCTCGATCAAGGGGCGCCCGAGAACTATTGCCGCCCGGCGGTCGACCCGATGCTGCGCAGTGTTGTCGACGTTTGGGGCGGAAGTGCATTGGCGGTGATCCTGACCGGGATGGGCCAGGATGGACAAAAGGGCTGCGAGGCGTTGGTTGCCGCTGGCGGCACCGTTATCGCGCAGGACGAGCCGAGCAGCGTGGTCTGGGGCATGCCCGGTGCCGTGGCGCGGGCGGGACTTTGCACGGCAATCCTTCCCATTGGCGACATCGCCAATTGGATCGCGACTCGAACGATGAGGTGGGCGGCATGAAGACGACTGAATTCGAGCAGATTTGCAAGCTGCTCAGGGACCGCTCCGGGATCGTTATCACACCAGAAAAGGCGTATCTTTTGGATAACCGCTTGCAGCCGGTGGCGCGCAAATGGGGTCATCCGTCGGTTGACGCGCTGGTTAAGGCGCTGGTGTCGCGTCCCGACGACAGTCTGATCAAGGATTTGGTCGACGCGATGACGACCAATGAGTCGCTCTTCTTCCGCGATATGAAGCCGTTCGATCAGCTGCGCGATGTGTTGCTGCCGACGCTGATGGCCGCGCGCGCCTCGGCCAAGCGCATCCGCATCTGGAGCGCTGCCAGCTCCAGCGGTCAGGAACCGTATTCGATCGCCATGCTGCTGAAGGAGCTTGGCCCGAAGGTCGCGGGTTGGAAATTCGATATCGTGGCGACCGACCTGTCATCGGAGATCGTCAACAAGGCTAAGGCGGGGCTGTACTCGCAATTCGAGGTTCAGCGAGGACTGCCGATCACCCATCTGGTGAAGTACTTCACCCAGGAGGGCGATCGTTGGCGGATCAGCGAGGAGTTGCGCCGAATGGTCACGTTCCGCGAGTTCAACCTGATGGATCACCCGCGATCGCTGGGTAGGTTCGACGTGGTTTTCTGCCGTAACGTTCTGATCTACTTCGATCTGCCGACCAAGGGGACGGTCCTCGCGAACATTGCCGATCAGTTGGAGCCCGATGGGGCGCTCTACCTCGGCGGCGCGGAGACGGTGCTAGGTGTCACCGACCGGTTCGAGCCGGCACCGCAGCAGCGTGGCATGTACCAGCCCCGTGCCAAGGAACCGATGCGTGCGGCCGTGTGATGGCGCGATGCGGTTGTCCAGGCTGACCCTACGCCGGTCGAGCTGAAACCTCGTTATGGAACACGCAATAAAAGCTCCGGTGGATGCCGGAGCTTTTATTGCATTCGGAAACAATCGAGAAAGATGCGCGCGGTCAGGCGGCTTTGGGTTTTTCGCTGCCGGATGGATCACGCAACACGTAGCCACGCCCCCAGATCGTCTCGATGTAGTTTTCACCGCTGGTCGCGTTTGACAGCTTCTTGCGCAGTTTGCAGATGAACACATCAATGATCTTTAGTTCCGGCTCGTCGATGCCGTTGTAGAGATGATTGAGGAACATTTCCTTGGTCAGGGTGGTTCCCTTGCGCAACGACAGCAGCTCCAGAATGCCGTACTCCTTGCCGGTCAGGTGGAGCGGCTGACCGTTCACCTCGACGGTGCGGGCGTCCAGATTGATCGCGAGCTTTCCGGTGGCGATGACCGAATCCGAATGGCCCATCGAACGGCGGACGATCGCCTGGATGCGGGCGATCAGTTCGCGCCGATCGAACGGCTTGGTCACGTAGTCATCGGCGCCGAAGCCGAGGCCTTTGATCTTGGCGTCCAATTCGGCCAATCCGGAGAGGATCAGGATCGGTGTGGTGACGCGGGCCTGACGTAAATTCCGCAACACCTCGTAGCCGTTCATGTCCGGCAGCATGATGTCGAGCAGGATCAGGTCGTAGTCATATAGCTGACCAATTTCCAGGCCGTCTTCTCCCTGGTCGGTACGATCAACCATCCACCCCTCGGCTTGCAACATCAGCTCGATGCTGCGCGCCATTGCGTCGTCGTCTTCCACCAGCAGGATGCGCATGCCCGGGTCTCCCAATGTCATGTTGAGGGACTCATACTCCGAGAGTTTAAAAAAAAGGTTAACGTCGAAACCTCGTTTCGTTAAGTCCCGGCGCCCGTGGTATCCTCGGATGGCTGGATCGGGTGCCGCCGCATCCGCCGTCAAGCCAAGGAAACGCCCACATGGCGACACTGCTCAAGCATATAACGAACGACCTTGAGAAGATTCCCGAATATCGTCTCTACGGCCGGGTGACGGCGGTTTTGGGCATGATGGTCGAGATTGGCGGTGTCGAACGCGCGTTGTCGATCGGCGACCGCTGCCACGTCCAAGCCCGGGGCAATCGATTGGTCGCGTGCGAAGTGATTGGCTTCCGCGATGGCCGGGCATTGGCGATGCCGTTCGGGGTGCTGGAGGGTGTGGGAATTGGCTCGCGGGCGCAAATCTCGGACGCGGAGCCGGTGGTCTATCCGGATATCTCATGGCTGGGGCGGGTGGTTGACGCCATGGGTCAGCCGGTCGACGACATGGGTCCGCTCTCCGAAGGGCCGGTCGCCTACCCGCTGCGCAATCAGCCGCCGCCGGCGCACAGGCGCAATCGGGTCGGAGAAAAACTGGACGTCGGCGTTCGTACCATCAACCAGTTCCTGTCGATCTGCCGTGGCCAGCGGATGGGTATCTTCGCCGGCTCCGGCGTCGGCAAATCGGTGTTGATGGCGATGTTGGCCCGTTTCGCCCGAGCCGACGTTTTTGTCATCGGCCTCGTCGGCGAGCGCGGGCGCGAGGTGCAGGAGTTCATTCAGGACTATCTAGGCGAGGAGGGCATGCGCCGCAGCGTGGTGGTGGTCGCCACCTCGGACTGTCCGGCGTCAGCACCTATGAGACAGAATTGGGGTTTTGCATAACGGAGGATTTTGGTCTCATCGCGGTGACCGTAGGGAACGAAGATGAGAGCAAAATCGTCAAGCCAGAAGCCACCCGCCGAGCGGGTTGTTAAGGATATTCGCCGGGCCACGCGGAAGCAGTATTCCGCCGAAGACAAAATCCGGATCGTATTGGACGGGCTGCGCGGCGAGGACAGCATCGCCGAGCTGTGCCGGCGCGAGGGCATCGCGCAATCAATGTACTATGTCTGGTCGAAGGAGTTCCTGGAAGCCGGCAAGCGCCGGCTGGCGGGTGACACGTCCCGGGCGGCGACCACCGACGAGGTCAAGGACCTGCGCCGCGAAGCCGTCGCCCTGAAAGAGGTCGTCGCCGAGCAGACCCTTGAATTACGTCTCCTCAAAAAAAGCATAGTAGGGGATGGGGGAGACGGCGCATGAGGTATCCCGCATCCGAGAAGATCGAGATCATCCGGCTCGTTGAGCAGTCGGCGTTGTCGGCGCGCAAGACGCTGGAACGGCTCGGGGTGCCGCGCGCCACCTTCTACCGCTGGTATGACCAGTACCGGACCGGCGGTCCCGAAGCGCTGGAAGATCGATCCTCCCAGCCGAGCCGCGTCTGGAACCGTATCCCCGACGCGATCCGAAGCCAGATCGTCGAGTTGGCTCTGGAACAGACGGAACTATCACCTCGTGAGCTGGCGGTGCGGTTCACCGACACCCAAGGCTACTTCGTGTCCGAAGCCACGGTGTACCGGCTCCTCAAGGCGCATGATCTGATCACCAGCCCGGCCTTCATCGTGATCAAGGCCGCCAACGAGTTCACCGACAAGACGACCGCGCCGAACGAGATGTGGCAGACCGACTTCACCTACCTCAAGATCATCAGTTGGGGCTGGCACTATCTGTCCACCATCCTGGATGACTTCTCGCGATACGTCATCGCTTGGAAGCTCTGCGCGACGATGACGGTCGGGGACGTCACCGACACCTTGGACATGGCGTTGACGGCGTCAGGCTGTGACCAAGCCGCTGTCCGGCACCGGCCACGACTGCTGTCGGACAACGGGTCGAGCTACATCTCCGGCGATCTCGCCGAATGGCTCGATGCCCGGGAGATGACCCATGTTCGAGGGGCGCCCTATCACCCCCAGACCCAGGGCAAGATCGAAAGATGGCATCAAACCCTGAAAAATCGGATCCTGCTGGAGAACTACTATCTACCCGGCGATCTCGAAACCCAGATCGGCCGCTTCATCGAGCACTATAATCACCATCGCTACCACGAGAGCCTGGAGAACCTGACCCCGGCGGATGTCTACTTCGGCAGAGGCCAGGAGATCCTCGACGAGCGCAGGCGCATCAAACGACAGACCCTTGAGCTCCGGCGCTTGCTACACCGCAAAATCGCCGCCTAATATCAACCAACCAGATGGGCCAAATCCTCCGCTGAATCATAAACCCAGATGTCCCAAATGTTACGACGACGAACAGCTCTGGGGTCCGCCTGGCCCGGCCGTGAGAAGAGAGGAGGAACCGAGGGTGCCGCTCGTCGAAGCCGCCTGGGTAGGAAGGGCGGGCGATGTCGCCGGACGCGCGGTTCGGGTCGCGAGAATGTCCTGGAACTGGGCGCGTGCCGTTTCACCACCGAAGCCGCGCTGTCCAATGGTCGCGCCGAAGGTGGCGGCCTGGCCCGTCTGGCTGCCAGCGTTGGGATTGCCCTGCTGATTGCCGCCGGACGGCGTGCCTGATTGCTTGCCGCCCGATTGGCCGTCCACGGCCTGGCCGGCGGTGTTGGCGTCAGCGCCCACATGAAGCGCTTGTCCGCCACCGACATGGATCGGGGCGCGGGTTATCCCGCTGGGCTCGGCGGCGGCCTGCTGCGCGTGCACCAGAACCGCCGACGATACGCCCTGCGACCGGGCGACGACGGCTGGTTGCTCGACCGTCACCTTGACCGAGGCCGGCGGCGCACCGCTCTCGCTGGCGGGAGCGGTGGGGCCCTGCATGCGGGTAACGAGGGCCGGGGTCTCGTTGGTGGCCGTGGCGGCCGCCGGAAGAGGTGCTGGCTGAGACGCGGTTCCGCTCGCGAATTCCGGCCGTGCCACCGCACCAAGGGTCGCGTGGGGGGCGGGGGCCGTGACGGGGGCCGTGACGGGGGCCGGAGTCTTAATGGGCGCCGGAGTCGTAATGGAAACGGTGATCGCCGGTTTGCCGGCTGGTGTCGTCAGCGGCTCGCCTGTAGGCGCCGCCGGTTTGTCTGGCGTCGTGCTGACAGGGCCCGTGTTGACAGGACCCGTGCTGACAGGGCCCGTGTTGGCAGGGCCACGTGCCGTCTGGGCGTTCGGCCGGATCGAAGCCGGCGTGGCGGCCAAGGCCTGGGCAGCTTCACTTGGTGTCGCAGCCGGTAATGCCGCGACGGGCTTATCCGTGCTCGGAGCGGCCGCCGCGGGCAGCGCCGCCAAACCGGCCGGCGGGGTGACACCGGCGGGCGTGACGTGCGGCTCAGCGATCGCCGCTTGCGCCGGGGTGCCGGCGGGTTTGCCGACAAGAGTTGGCTCGGCCGTGGTGGCCGGCACGGCGGGCGCGGCCTCAATCGGCGCGGCGTCGATCGGCGTTGGCTGGGCCGTGTCTGTCTCGGAGGTGGGTGGCGTTTCGCTCGGCCTCGCGCTCGATACGGCGAAGGCATCTCTGTCGAACGACGGCGCGACCTCTGGTGCTCGACCAGTGGCAAGGCGCTCACGATCGCCGGCGCGTGCCACGTCATCGGCTATGTTGTCGTGCTTTTGCGCGGCACGCCGGTTGCGGGCAGCATCACTCGCCGTGGATTCGGACACCGCGGGTTCGGGCGCCGCGGGTTCGGGCGCCGTGGAGTCGGGGCGGCGCGTGCGCTCGGACGATAGGGGGTCCGAGGTAAGCAGCCGCGCCATCAACTCCATGACACCCGAGAACCCACCGCCAGCGGCTGTGTCACCGGAGCGGGTCAGCTTGTTGGGGGAAGTCGACCGGGAATGCAATGCGTCGAGGTCCATGGATATCACCTGATCAGTCGTGTCCGCCCATTCAGCAGCAAGGATCGGGCCAACCGGATCACCGCGTGATCACCCATAAACGGGCCGGTTTGGCGTTGTTGTTCGGTCCTGGGATGGGCAGCTCTTGCCGGGCGGCAGTTTTGCCGGTGCGTGACGGGCAAGCTTTTCCCGCCGCGCATCCATCGCCCACGGGCGCCCTCGGGCGCTCATCTTATAAATACGCGCGTGGCTTAGTGATCTGATCGAGACGTTTGGTTCCCAAGCGTCTCGTGAATCAGCCCGCAAGACACCAGATCTGGCGGGGCGATTCACGACACGGATGGACCGATCGCACCACTAGTCCTAGAGGCGCCCGGAGGCTTGAATGAGTTCGGCACAGCGCGTGCATCAGCCGATGGATTGTTCTCGGTGGTGGTTAATAAAAAATATTTTAGGCAAATTTATTTTAAATACTTGACATCAGCTCGGCGTTCATGGTTTATGGGGGGTAAGACGGTCTGTTGCCGTCCCAGGCTGGCAAAACGCCGGCGTCAACTCTCAGAACGAGGATTAAGCCGAGATTCTCCATATGAGATCCT
>JABMNR010000098.1 GCA_013203465.1 Alphaproteobacteria bacterium | reverse complement strand
CGAGGCGCAAAGGCGGCATATTGGCTTCACCCTCTGGGTTCCGCATCTTACCCGCCCTCCAACCAACCCAACATACTGATATGTATACCACAATCGCACAGTGCTGGCGTCAAATGAACGGTGCACATGGGAAATCCGGGGGTAGATGACCTATAGACTAATAATCGGACTAGTCGCCTGGGTTTCCATGACATCTATGGCGTCGGCCGACTGGAATATATGCAATAAGACCGGCTATCCAGTACAGGTTGCTATTGGATACGCGAAAGGTAAGGTTTGGTGGTCGGAGGGTTGGTGGGAAATTGATCCTGGTGGAGAATGTCTAGCTGTAGTCTCTGGAGATCTTGCCAATAAATATTACTACTATTATGCGGCCCATTTGGAAGTGGGTGGTGAATGGAGCGGAGATTACAATTTCTGTGTTTCCGATAATGCTTTTACGATAAAAAACAGATCCAGTGGCGATAGTTTGAATTGCGAGGGCCGGAGTTACGATACTGAAGGATTTATCGAGGTTGATACAAAAGAATCGAGATCATGGACCACTAATCTTGTCGATTGATCTCCGTGAAGAACAGGCTGTGCACTAAATACAAAACGGCGTTCTTGTTCCAGGCTTGTTGAATTGAAATTCCACTTCATGGGGTTGATCCGTGAAGAGTAGAACGACTGCGTCGGTGTGCTCGCTCATCCACCATGAACGACGCTCCGAACGGTCGCCGCTTTGCTCGAACAATCCACGTTTGGGGGTTCAAAGTCTGCCGCGTAACCGGTGATTTTCTCCAGTGTGAACAGAGATGTTTGCCTCGCGCCAACCGAGGATGTGCTAGATTGTTGGAAGAGTGGGTATATCGGCTGATCCAATAGGGGTATCGGCGTGTTTGATAACCTCGGTTGGTGAAGCACCAAGGGACTAAGCCGCAACCTTATGACTGGCCCGCTCTTGACTTTTGCGATCCGATTGCAGAAGGGATCGTCACCGCGCGGCTTGCCGCTAAACTCAACCAAGGGAGACTGTCGATGCGTCGCTTGGCGTTCGCAGCAGCCATCATTGGAGCACTTATGACCACCGATACGAACGAGACCGCGGCGGCGGATCCCGAAAACACACTGTACATGGACCTGGCGTCGGGCCGGGTGACCATCGAGCTGCGCCATGACCTCGCACCCGCTCATACCGCGCGCATCAAGGAGTTGGCGCGCGAAGGGTTTTACGATGGGGTGGTGTTCCACCGGGTGATCGAGGGCTTCATGGCCCAGACCGGCGATCCCACTAGCACCGGCCGGGGCGGCTCGGGGCACAAGCTGGACGCCGAGTTTTCCGATGCCAATTATGGCCGTGGAACGGTCGGCATGGCGCGGTCCCAAAGCCCGAACTCGGCCGACAGCCAGTTCTTCATCTGCTTCAACGACTGCAGCTTCCTGAACGGCCAATACACCGTGTGGGGTCAGGTCACCGGTGGCATGGAGTTGGTTGACGGCATCGCCCGGGGCGAGCCGCCGCGCAAGCCGGACCAGATCGTCAAGATGCAGGTCGCGGCCGACGCGCAGTAGCAGAGTCGGCGCGATCGCGCCGACGCACAGGGAGAACCGAGCATGACCGCCTTGATCGCGGGTGGGTGTGGCTTCATCGGCCTCGCTCTCGCCGAACGCCATCTGCAGGACGGTGACACGGTCGTGCTGTTCGATCGCAACGGGCTGCACCCGGTCGCCAAGGCCCGGCTCGACGCGTTGCCGGGAACCTATACCCTGGTCCAGGGCGACATTCGCGAAGCCGAGCCGATCGCCCAGGCGATCCGGGCCCACCGGGTCGACCGGGTGTTCTATGGGGCCGCTGTCACCTCCGGCCCCGACCGGGAGCGGGACGCCCCGGAAAGTGTGATCGAGGTCAATCTGGTTGGCCTCGCCCATACGCTCAAGGCGGCGGCCAAGGCGGGGGTCCGGCGGTTGATCAACATCTCCTCCGGCGCGGCCTACGGCACCGGCGCGTTCGGTGATACCGGGTGGAGCGGCCCGCTCGACGAGTACGGCACGCGCGAGGAGCCGTTCAAGATCTACGGCATGACGAAGTTCGGCTCCGAACGGCTGGTCCGACGCTATGCCGAGCTGACCGATCTGCATGCCGTGTCGGTGCGACTGTCCACCATCTTCGGGCCGTGGGAGGTCGATTCCGGCGCCCGCGACACCCTGTCGGCGCCGATGCAGGCGGCGCTTGCGGCGCGTGCCGGCACACCGGCGACCTTCGCCCGCGAGGATCATCTCGACTGGACCTACTCACGGCATGTGGCCGGCGCGCTTACCGCGCTGATGGCGGCCCCGGCGGACAGGCTGAAAAGCGATATCTTCAACGTCACCTCCGCCCGCCAGATCAGCGTGATGGCTATGTGCTCTCATTTGGCTGCGGCGTTTCCCGGCTTCAGCTATCGGTTGGCCGAGGCGGGCGAGACGCCGACGATCAACCTCTGGAGCGACGTCGACCGATACCCGATGAAACCCAACCGCTTGGCCGACGAGGCCGGTCACCGGTTGCCGGATGATCTGGCGGCGACCATGGCCGATTTCGCCGGTTGGATCCGGGATCATGGCGCCTTCTGGGACCGAATCTGACACCGAGGTCGAGGCCGCGCGGTATCGGTTGACCGGCTTCGGGTTCGCGGTCCTCGCCTCGCTCGGCCTTGGCCTCGCCATCGCGGTTGCCCGTATCGCCTTCGAGGGCGGTACCGACGGACAGTCGATCGCCATGGTGCGGGCCTGGTTCGTGGTGCTGTTGGTTGGCGGATGGTGTTTGGCGTCTGACCGGTCGCTCCGGGTCGAGTGGTGGGTCTGGCTGAACTGTCTGGGGCTTGGCACCCTGTTGGCCCATATGTTTTTCGGCAACATCGGCGCGGTGAAATACATTCCGGTCGGCGTGGCGGCGCTGCTGTTCTTCATCTATCCGCCGTTGGTCAGCGTGTTCACCGCGATCCTCGACCGGCGCTGGCCTGGATTTTTGCGGTTTTCGGGCTTTTTGATCGCGTTCGGCGGGCTTGGCGTCATGCTGGGTGTCGAATTCGACGACCTGGACCCGCTCGGCCTGTTCTTCGGGCTGTCGGCGGGGGTGGCCTGCGCCATCAATGTCATCTGGATCGGCCGGGTGATGGGCGGACGTGATCCGTTGGTGGTGATGTTCCACATGGCGCTGGTGGCGGCGTGCGTGCTGACCGTCGTGGTGCTGGCGATCGTCGGCTTTACAGCGCCAACGACCACCGCCGGATGGCTCGGGGCCCTAGGGGTCGTGCTGCTTCAGGGCTGCTCGATCCCGCTGTACTACGCCGCAATCCCGCGCATCGGCGTCGAGACCAGCTCGATCCTCAACAACCTGCAACCGGTGGCGGCGATCGGCGGCGCGTTCCTGCTGTATGGCGAGGCGCTGACAAGCGCCCAGGCGATCGGCGGCGGCATGGTGATCGGTGGCATTCTGTTGATGCAACTGTCGTCCAAGCTCAGACGGATGACGGCCTCAGCAGACTGAGTGCGCCCGATCAATGCAGCGTCTCGATGGACGGCAGCGCGCAGATCATCGCCGCGTCGGGGCTCGCGCCCTCGGTGAGCATCAGCGTCCCGTGCTCCATGACCACGGCCTCGCACCATGACACGATTGTGGTCGTGGGCTTGTTGGGCGGTGGCGCGCCACGAACCATCACCACGAAGGTGTCGTAGCCGAGGCAACCGTAGTCGGTGGGCGTCATCGACCATGCCCCGTCGCCGTCGGGTAGCCGCGCATGGCCGCAAGGGCGATGGCCGCGCGCGTAGGGTCCGGCGATGCCGAGCGCAAGCACCAGGGCAGCGGGCCCACCGGTCTTGCGCACCTCCAACGCCGATATCGGCGTTGCGTCGGCAAGCAACAACCCAAGAGCCATGCCCAGATTCAGGAAATGATGTCGAACGGGTGCCATCCCTCACGATCCTCGATCTCCAGCACCCACAAATCCGGGTCGATCGCGCGTTCCCGGTCGATCAGGGCGTCGGCGTCGACCTCGGGCACGGGTTCGCCTCCGGTTACGATCCGCCAGCCGAGCGCGCCGGTGTCCCAGTCCCGGGTGGGCGCCAGCACAGTGCAGCCGACATCAGGACCACGGTTGACCTTCACGTAGATTGGCCCGGCGTCCGGGTCACCGCGTCGGGCGACGGTCGCCGCCGCTCCGCGCATCGACGCGCGGCGCACCGCCGACTGGATGATCACATGGGTCTTTAGACGGGCTTCGGTCACGAGCACTTCCTGTCGCGGGCTATGGGAACGGACGAGCGTTTGCCGTAGATTAACCGACAACCGCGTGATGAGCGGAAACAAGAACAGGGGTAGCGATCATGCTTTACAAACTTATCGGTGCGACTGTCGCGCTGGCTCTCGTCACAACGCCTGTGCTCGCGGCTGAATTGGACCCGGCCGTCGTCTTTGATATGGGCGGCAAGTTCGACAAGAGCTTCAACGAAGGCGTTTACAACGGCGTTGAGAAATTCAAGAAGGAAACCGGCATCGCCTACCGCGAGTTCGAGGTCACCAACGAGACCCAGCGCGAGCAGGCGCTGACCCGGATGGCGCGCAAGGGGGCCAACCCGGTTCTCGGCGTCGGTTTTGCCCAGGCGCCGGCGATCGAGAAGGTCGCCAAGGAATATCCGAACACCCGGTTCGCCATCATCGATTCCGTGGTCGACCTGCCGAATGTCCGCTCCATCGTGTTCAAGGAACAGGAGGGCTCGTTCCTGGTCGGCGTGTTGGCGGCGATGGCGTCGAAGACCGGCAAGGTCGGTTTTATCGGCGGCATGGACATCCCACTGATCCGTCGTTTCGCCTGCGGCTACGTGCAGGGCGTGAAGCACGCCAACGCCAACGCGACGGTGTTTCAGAACATGACCGGCTCGACCCCATCGGCGTGGAACGACCCGACCAAAGGCGGTGAGCTTGCCCGAAGCCAATTCGATCGTGGCGCCGATGTGGTCTATGCCGCCGCCGGCGGCACCGGCATTGGTGTCTATCAGGCGGCCGCCGACAGCGGCAAATACGCCATCGGTGTCGACAGCAACCAGAACCACCTGCATCCGGGCACCATGCTGACCTCCATGCTCAAGCGCGTGGATGTCGCCGCCTACAAGACCTTTTCCGACGCCAAGAGCAACACGTTCACGACCGGTATTCAGGCGCTGGGACTGGCCGAAGGCGGCGTCGACTGGGCGCTCGACGAGCACAACAAGGACTTGATCACCGATGCCATGAAGAAGGCAGTCGATCAGGCCAAGGCCGACATCATCGCCGGCAAGATTAAGGTCCACGACTACATGGCGGACAATTCTTGCCCGTCCTGACGCGAAACGCGGATCATCGGCGGCGGGTGACAGCATGAGCACGCAAGCGGCATCGGCCGAAGGCGCGACCGCTGACCGCCCGCCGGCGATCGAGTTGGTGGGGATCGATAAACGGTTCGGCGCCGTCCATGCCAACCGCGCTGTCTCGCTAGCGGTCGCGGCAGGCAGTGTGCACGGCATCGTTGGCGAGAATGGCGCCGGAAAATCGACCCTGATGAGCATCCTGTACGGCTTCTACGAGGCCGACGCGGGGGAGATTCGGATGGATGGCCGGCCGGTGTCGATCACCGGTCCGGCCGATGCCATCGCCGCCGGCATCGGTATGGTGCATCAGCATTTCATGTTGGTCCCGCCGTTCACCGTGTTGGAAAACGTGATGTTGGGCGCCGAGGGTGCGTTGCTCTTGGCCAAGGGACGGGCGGCGGCGCGGGCCGAGCTGGAACGGCTGGAACGGGATTACGGTCTTGAGGTCGATCCCGACGCCATCGTGGGCGATCTGCCGGTCGGCTTGCAGCAGCGGGTGGAAATCCTCAAGGCGCTGTATCGCGGCGCCCGGGTGCTGATCCTGGACGAGCCGACCGGCGTGCTGACCCCGCAGGAGACCGACGCGTTGTTTGAGATTCTGCGCGGCCTGAAGAACGAGGGGGTGACGGTCATCCTGATCACCCACAAGCTGCGCGAGATCCTGGCGGTGACCGACACGGTGTCGGTGATGCGGCGCGGCGAGATGGTGGCGCACCGCAAGACCGCCGAAACCAGCCGCGAGGAGTTGGCCGAGTTGATGGTCGGCCGCGCGGTGTTGTTCCGGGTCGACAAGACACCGGCCGCACCGCGTGAGGTGGTGCTGGATGTGCAACATCTGCGGCTGGTCGACCCGTCCGGCGTTCCCCGTGTCGACGACGTGTCGTTTCAGGTGCGCGCGGGCGAGATCGTCGGGCTGGCCGGGGTGTCCGGAAACGGTCAGAGCGAGCTGCTGGAGGCGTTGGCGGGAATTCGCCCTCCAACCGGCGGGACAATCGCGATTGATGGCTTGCGCGTCGACGCCGAGCATTCGTCGGATCCGCGTGCCGTGCGCGCCTCCCGTGTCGGCCATGTGCCGGAGGACCGCCACGCGATGGGCATGGTGACCGAGTTCGCGGCCGAGGAGAACGCGATCCTTGGTCAACAGGATCAACCGGCCTTCAACGCCGGATTTTTGATGGACCAGGCGGCGATCACCGCCAATTGTCTCGCCAAGATGCAGGGCTACGACGTGCGGCCGCCCGACCCGGTGCTGCGCGCCTCCCTGTTCTCGGGCGGCAATCAGCAAAAACTGGTGCTGGCCCGCGAGCTGGACGGTGCGCCACGGTTTCTGCTGGTCGGCCAGCCGACCCGGGGGGTGGACATCGGCGCCATCGAGTTCATTCACAAGCAGCTGATTGCCATGCGTGACGCCGGGGTGGCGATTCTGCTGGTGTCGGTCGAGCTTGAGGAGATCATGGGGTTGTCGGATCGTATCCTGGTGATGTGTGCCGGCCGTTTGGTTGGCGAGGTATCGGCCGAGGAAGCCGACGAACGGACCTTGGGATTGATGATGGCGAATGTGCCGTTGGATGAGATCCGTGGCCGGGCGGCGCCGGCATGAGCGCTGAAGCCACGGAGCGGAGTTTTGCGCGCGCCGGACCCGGTCTGTTCGCGGAGCGGCGGTTCGAGGAGCCGTCGCGTGTCGGCGACGTGCGCGATCCGTTTGATCATGACAAGGGCCGGGTGATCCACTCGGCGGCGTTTCGCCGGCTTCAGGGCAAGACCCAGGTGATGGCCACCGGCGAGGGGGATTTTCACCGTACCCGGTTGACCCATTCCATCGAGGTCGGCCAGATCGGCGAAGGGTTGTTGCTGAAGACCCGGCATGGCCCGATCGATCCGGATCTGGTGCGTTGGCTGCCGCCTTCGTCGCTGCTGATGGCGGCGTGCCACGCCCACGATCTTGGTCATCCGCCCTATGGCCACAGCGGCGAGATATCACTGAACGTCAAGATGGCCGGCGACGGCGGGTTTGAGGGCAATGGCCAGACCCTGCGCGTGATCACCCGGATCGAGAAGTACCGCCGGCCGGGAATCGGTTTGAACCCGACCCGGCGGCTGATCCTGGCGGTGCTGAAGTATCCGGTGTCTTACAACACCTGCATCGTCGCGATCGAGGCGGCGGGGGGTGAGCCGGACGAACGTCCGCCCAAATGCTACCTCGACAGTGAAGCCGGTATCGTCGATTGGGCGTTGGAACCGTTCTCCGCCTCGGATCGGGCGCGGTTCGTGGCGCTTGGCGCCGATGCTCGGCCACTGCACCGGAATTTCGACTGCTCGCTGATGGAGTGCGCCGACGACATCGCCTACGCGGTGCATGATCTGGAGGATGTGATCGCCCGCGGGTTGATCCGCCGGGAATGGTTCGAACATGCGCTCGCGACGTCCGATCTGGTGGCGGATTTCGACACGACCCACGCGGTTGCCCTGGGTATGAATCGGGCGGGATTGGCCGATGCACTGTTCTCGGGGTCGAGCTTCGACCGTAAACAGGCGATCGCCGGTCTGGTCAATCTGCTGGTGACCAACGTGGCAATCCGCGCCGATGACGGCTTCGAGCATCCGCTGCTGCGCTACAACGCGGTTTTCGAACCGATAACCGGCCGGCTTGTCGAGTTTCTGAAGGGTTTTGTGCGCCACACGGTGATCGAGAGCGCCTCGGTACGTCAGTTGCGCCGCAAGGGCGACATGGTCATCCAAAACCTGTTCGACGAGCTTTGCGCCGATCACAGCCTGATACCGGAAAACGCTTGGGCCGATCTGAGCCATGACGACGGCGGCGCCTGGGGGGATGAGCGGCGGGTGTGCGATTTCATCGCCGGCATGACCGATGCCTATGCCGAGCGGCTGTACCGGCGGCTGTTCGAGCCGGGATACGGCACTACCACCGATGAGTTGTAAGCCATGAACCGGGAGCTGCCGCGCTGGATCGACGTCGGCGTCATTCCGGCGATCAACATTCTGCTCGCCTTCCTGGTCGCCGGCATCGTGGTGCTGATCGTCGGCGAGAGCCCGTTGGAGGCGTTCGACGTGCTGGTCACCGGCGCCTTCGGCTATGACGAGGCGATCGGCTACACGCTCTACTACACCACCAACCTGATCTTCACCGGGCTGGCGGTGGCGGTCGCCTTCCACGCCGGGCTGTTCAACATCGGCGGCGAGGGCCAGGCCTATATCGGCGGGCTCGGCGTCGGGTTGGCGGCGCTGTCGCTGGATGGCGCGTTGCCGGGGTGGTTGGTCATTCCGATCGCCATGGCGGCGGGTGGACTGTTCGGCGCCGCCTGGGCGTTCATCCCGGCGTGGCTGCAGGCGCATCGCGGCAGCCACGTGGTGATCACCACCATCATGTTCAATTTCCTGGCCGCGGCGCTGATGGTGCATTTAATGGTCAACGTGCTGATCGAGCCGGGCCAGATGTCGCCGCAGAGCCGGGAGATCGACGCGTCTGCCTGGATGCCGTTCGCCCATGATGTGCTGGCCGGGTTGGGCATCGAGATCGCGCGCTCGCCGTTGAACCTGTCGCTGTTGTGGGCGTTGGTAGCGTGCGTGTTCGTCTGGTTGCTGATCTGGCGAACCCGCTGGGGCTACGCCATCCGTACGGTCGGCCATAACGAGCGGGCGGCGGTCTACGCCGGGATCGATCCCAAGCGGGTGATCGTCGGCACCATGATCGTCTCGGGTGCCCTGGCCGGGTTCGTCGGCATCAACGAGATCCTCGGCGTGCAGCACCGGTTGTTGCTGAATTTCACCGCCGGCTACGGTTTTACCGGGATCGCCGTGGCGTTGATGGGGCGCGGCCATCCGGTCGGTATCGTGCTGGCCAGCCTGTTGTTCGGCGCGTTGTATCAGGGCGGCAGCGAGCTTGATTTCGAGTTCGAGACCATCACCCGCGATCTGGTGGTGGTGATCCAGGGACTGGTGATCCTATTCTCCGGCGCGCTTGCCTACATGCTGCATCCGATGGCGCTGCGGTTGTGGCGCC
The DNA here is from genome assembly GCA_013203465.1 of Alphaproteobacteria bacterium. Taxonomy (GTDB): domain Bacteria; phylum Pseudomonadota; class Alphaproteobacteria; order Thalassobaculales; family Thalassobaculaceae; genus JABMNR01. The sequence goes on along the minus strand of JABMNR010000098.1, from coordinate 23,859 downwards.
GGTTCGGCGGCGGGGAGCCAGGGCCATGAGCGAGATGTGGTTGCTTACGCTGCTGACGATCGACGCCACTCTGCGGGTTTCGGCGCCGTTGATCCTGGCGGCCATGGCCGGGTTGTTCAGCGAACGCTCCGGGGTGATCGACATCGGGCTTGAGGGAAAGATGCTGGCCGGCGCCTTCGCCGCCGCCGCGACCGCCGCGGTTACCGGCTCGGCTTGGCTCGGGCTTGGGGCCGCGGTGCTGGTGTCGGTGGCGCTGGCCATGCTGCACGGCTTCGCCTGCATCACTCACAAGGGCGATCAGGTGGTCAGCGGCGTCGCGCTCAACGTGCTGGTCGCCGGGTTGACCATCGTGCTCGGCATCGCCTGGTTCGACCAGGGCGGCCAGACCCCGCCGCTCGCCTCCGACGCCCGGTTCCAGTCCCACCATATGCCGGAGGTCGGCTTTTTGCGCGGCATCCCGATCCTCGGGTCGATCTGGTACGAGGTGATCGCCGGTCACAACATATTGGTCTACGTGGCGCTGCTGTCGGTGCCGTTCACCTGGTGGGTGGTGTATCGCACCCGCTTCGGCTTGCGCCTGCGGGCGGTGGGGGAGAGCCCGGCGGCGGTCGATACGGCCGGTATCCAGGTCGAATGGCTGCGTTATCGGGCGCTGATCATCACCGGCATCCTGTGCGGCATTGCCGGGGCCTATCTGTCGACCGGACAATCCGCCGGGTTCGTGCGCGACATGACGGCGGGCAAGGGCTACATCGCGCTGGCGGCGATGATCTTCGGCAAGTGGCGGCCGGTTCCGGCGCTCCTGGCCTGCTTGCTGTTCGGCTTTCTCGACGCGGTGGCGGTGCGCCTGCAGGGGGTGGATATCCCCGGCATCGGCGAGGCGCCGGTGGCGTTGATCCAGGCGTTGCCCTACGCGCTCACGGTGATCCTGCTGGCCGGCTTCATCGGCAAGGCGATCGCGCCCAAGGCGATCGGCCGAGCTTATGTGAAGGAGCGATGAAGATGGCGGACGCGCCGACCCTCGATGCCGCCGTCGACGCAATTCGGTCGGCGGCACCCGAGGCCGCGCCGCGCGTCGGGCTGGTGCTCGGCTCCGGGTTGGGGGCGGTCGCCGACGCGGTCATCGATCCGGTCGACGTTCCCTACGACATCATTCCCGGTTTTCCGCGCCCCGGCGTGTCGAGCCATGCCGGGTTGTTACGGCTGGGCGCGCTGGGCGGCGCCTCCGTTGCGGTGTTGCAGGGCCGGGCGCATGTCTATGAAGGACATCCGCTGGCCGATGTGGTGCGACCGGTGCGGGCGTTGGCGCGGCTCGGCTGCTCGACGGTGATCCTGACCAACGCCGCCGGCAGCCTGCGGCCGGAGGTCGGGCCGGGGCAACTGATGGCGATCACCGATCACATCAACTGGTCGGGCATCAACCCGTTGATTGGTCCGAACGATGACGGCTTGGGACAGCGCTTCATCGATATGAGCGCCGCCTACGATTCCGAACTGCGCGCTCGGTTGCACGCCGCCGCCGAGGCCGAGGGCCTGCCGCTGGCCGAGGGGGTGTATCTCTGGTATCCGGGGCCGAGCTTCGAGACCCCGGCCGAAATCAGGGCGTTTCGCGTGCTGGGGGCCGACGCGGTCGGCATGTCGACGGTGCCGGAAACCATCGCCCTGCGCCACATGGGCGTGCGGGTGGTCGGCCTCTCCGGCATCACCAACCTCGCCGCCGGCATGGTGGCGGGCTCGGCCCTCGACCACGCCGAGACCATGACCCAAGGCACCGCCATGGCCGAGGATCTGACTCGGCTTCTCTCCCGCTTCCTGGCGGACAACGCCGATGTCTTTTGAGCGTCTCGCCATGGCTCGCCGGGCGGTCACTGCCGCCGGGGCGGCACGAGCCGAGACAATAGGGAAAGGTAACCGAGCGTGTTGCCGCAAGAACTGATCCGAGCCAAACGTGACGGAGGTCGGCTGGCGCCGGACGCCATCGCGGCGTTCGTCGCCGGGTTGACCGACGGCTCGATCACCGAGGGCCAAGCGGCGGCCTTGGCCATGGCGGTGTTCTTCCAAGGCATGGATGCGACCGAACGCGCGGCATTGACCCGGGCGATGGCCGACAGCGGCACGGTGCTGCGCTGGGACGGGCTGGACGGGCCGGTGTTGGACAAGCACTCGACCGGCGGGGTCGGCGACAAGGTGAGCCTGATGCTCGCCCCCATCGTCGCGGCGTGCGGTGGGTACGTGCCGATGATCTCGGGGCGTGGGCTTGGGCACACCGGCGGCACGCTGGATAAGCTTGATGCCATTCCGGGCTACCGCACCGATCCGGATTTGGCTCGCTTCGAGCGGGTGGTGCGTGAGGTGGGTTGCGCCATCATCGGCCAGACCGGCGATTTGGCGCCGGCCGACCGCCGCCTCTACGCCATCCGCGACGTGACGGCGACGGTGGAGTCGATCCCGCTGATCGTCGCCTCGATCCTGTCAAAGAAGTTGGCGGCCGGGCTGCAAGGCTTGGTGATGGACGTGAAGACCGGCACCGGCGCCTTCATGGCCGGAGTGGATGGGTCCCGCGATCTGGCCGACGCCATTGTCGGCACCGCCGCCGCCGCCGGTTTGCCGACCACGGCGCTGATTACCGACATGAACCAGGTGCTTGGCCGTGCCGCCGGCAACGCGTTGGAGGTGCGCGAGGCGGTCGCGTTCCTGACCGGCGCCGAGCGCGAGCCGCGGTTGCTTGAGGTGACCCTGGCCCTGGCCGGCGAGATGTTGGTGTTGGGCGGGTTGGCGGAGACCGCCCATGCCGGGGAAGCCCAGGCACACCAGGCACTGGAGGACGGCCGCGCCGCCGAGCGCTTCGACGCCATGATCGCCGCCCTGGACGGGCCGAATGATTTCGTCGATCGTTTCGACCGGTATCTGGACACCGCTCCCGTCGTGCTTCCCGTCCTGCCGGCGGTGGCGGGGACGGTGGCGGCGATCGACACCCGCGCGCTCGGTCTTGCGGTTATCGAGTTGGGCGGCGGGCGACGGCGGGCGGCGGACGGGATCGACTACGCGGTCGGGCTCGACCGGGTGGCGGGGTTGGGTGAGAGTGCCGGGCCGGACGCGCCCCTGGCCATGGTCCACGCCCGTGATGACGCCTCGGCCGAGCGCGCGGCGGCGGCGGTGCGGGCGGCGATCAGGTTGGGCGCGGCGCCGGTGCTGCGACCGGTGGTGCTCGAACGCCGAACCGGAAGCGCCTGATGGGCCGGGCATTCTTCGTCGTGCTCGACTCGGTCGGTATCGGCGGCGCGCCGGACGCCGGGCAGTTTGGCGACGCCGGCGCCGACACACTGGGCCACGTCGCCGAGGCGTGCGCCGCTGGAAACGGCGATGGCCCCGACCGGTCCGGTCCGCTCACGATCCCCAACCTGTTGCGCCTCGGCCTCGGGGCGGCGCACCGGGACGCGGCCGGGACGGAGCCTCCGGGCTTGGAAGCCGCGACGGCGCGCGTTGGTGCCTGGGGTCACGCGGTCGAGAGCTCGCGCGGCAAGGACACGCCGAGCGGCCATTGGGAATTGGCCGGCGTGCCCGTCAGTTTTGAGTGGACTTATTTTCCCGAGACCGTGCCGACCTTTCCAGCGGCGTTGACCGAGACGTTGATCCGAGCGGCCGGTCTCCCTGGCATCCTCGGCAACTGCCACGCCAGCGGCACCGACATCATCGCCCGGCTGGGCGAGGAGCACATCGCCACCGGCAAGCCGATCTTCTACACCTCGGCCGACAGCGTGGTGCAGATCGCCGCCCACGAGGAGGCGTTCGGATTGCAGCGGCTGTACGATCTCTGCGCCCGAGCCCGCCGGTTGGTGCCGGCGACGGTGGGGCGTATCATCGCCCGGCCGTTTATCGGGTCGTCCGCCGCCGATTTCGTTCGCACCGGCAACCGCCGGGACCTCGCCGTGCCGCCGCCATCGCCCACCCTGCTGCAGCGTCACGCCGAGGCCGGCGGGACGGTGATTTCGATCGGCAAGATCGGCGACATCTTCGCCCACGTTGGCACCGGCGAGGAGATCAAGGCCTCGGGTAATGACGCGGTGTTCGAGGCGCTGCTGGCGGTGACCGACCGGGCGCCCGACGGCGCGCTGGTGGTGGCTAATTTCGTCGATTTCGACATGCTGTATGGTCACCGCCGCGATGTTTCGGGCTATGCGGCGGCGTTGGAGGCGTTCGACCGGCGGCTGCCAGAGTTTCTCGACCGGCTGTGCGACGCCGATCTGGTGGCGCTGACCGCCGACCACGGCTGTGATCCGACGTGGGCGGGAACCGATCATACCCGCGAACAGGTACCGATCCTGCTGGCCGGACCGGCGGCACCCTCGGGGTCGTTGGGAACGCTCGCCTTCACCGATCTGGCGGCGACCCTTGGGGCGCATCTTGGTCTTCCCGGGGGGCCGCATGGCACCAGCCGTTTGGACGGCATCGCATGACCGGCTTGCCGCGCTTCGCCGCGCCGTCCGGCACCACGCCAACGCCTGCCATGACCGAGGCGTGGCGGCGGGACGGCTTGCTTGTCGTCGAGGATGCGATCGATCCGACCGATTGCGACGCGTTGATCGAACGCTCCTTGGCCATCGTCGACGCCTGGGATCCCGAGGCGGGCTCGGCGGTGTTCTCGACCACCGCTCCCAAGCACGCGGCCGAGGCGTATTTTCGCGGCTCGGGCGACAGCATCCGGGTGTTCCTGGAAGCAGGCGCGGTTGACGACAGCGGTCGGCTGACCCAACCAAAGCGCCTGGCGGTGAACAAGATCGGCCACGCGATGCATGATCTGGACCCGGTGTTCGCGACGGTATCCCGGCGACCGATGTTGGCTAGGTTGGCGCATGGTCTTGGCCTGGCCGACCCGCGGTTGGTGCAGTCGATGGTTGTTTGGAAGCCGCCCAGCATCGGCGGTGAGGTGGTGTGTCATCAGGACGCGACCTTCCTGATCACCGAGCCGGATACGGTGATCGGGTTTTGGTTGGCGCTTGAGGACGCGGATACGCGTAACGGCTGTCTGTATGCGATCCCCGGCGGGCACCGAGGGCCCCTGCGCCAGCGGTTTCGCCAAGTCGGGGAGGACTTGGCGGTGCAAACCCTCGACGAGACGCCGTTCGACGAGGCGGCCAAAGTGGCGTTGCCGGTGCGCAAGGGCACGATCATCGCCTTGCACGGACACCTGCCCCATGGCAGCGCGGCGAACACCTCGGATCGGTCGCGGTTGGCTTACACCCTGCACGCCGTCGACGGCGCGGCGCGCTGGAGTCCGGACAATTGGTTGAAGCGCGACCCGGATATGCCGTTCCGAGGATTCGAGGCGGAGAGCGGTTGAGATGAGTGCCGTCCGTGACCTTGTTTTTCTGTTGTTCGTATTGGGAGGTGCCGTTCTCGGCTCGCAAATCCCCAACTTCGCCGACGCCTATGCCCAGCGGCTTGGTGGTGCTTTGGATGAAGCGCGCCGCACCCTCGGCGAGTTTGAGCGGGCGGCGGCGCGCGCCGACTTATCCTTCGCGGACTATCGATTTCGCTTGCATGATAGCGATGACGGGGCTGTCCGCGCCACCGCTCAGGCGGTGGATGGCGTGGTCGCGCGCGTTGAACAATTGGCGGCCCTGCAGGGTGCATTGGCGGTAGCGGGCCCGTGGAAACGCCCGGTGGTCATCGCCCTGGATCATGATCGCGCCATCCTTGAGAACGCCTACGCGCAATGGACGCCGAACCTGACCCTCGATCCCCGTTGGGGAGCGATCGGTTTGGCGGTTGGCTGGCTGTTGCATGCCGCGGTCAGCGGCTTGATCGGTCTCGCTAGCCGGGGTCAGCGCGGCCGACGCCGCGTCGGCTGATCAATTTAAACGCGCTCATGCTCCTTGGTTTTACCCGTTCATATATTATTGCTGCCGAGGAACAACCTTCAGCAGCAAACAGACTCGCGTTACACACGGCTCGATGACTAGTCTCTTAACCAGTAGGTTCATGGAGGTAGGTCATGCCCGTCACATCGGTATCTCGCCATCACCCGGTCGATGTCACCAATTCCATCCTGGACGCATATGCCGCTGCCGCTGGGGCATCGCTTTTGCGGGAGGGCTTCAAACTTTCGATCCGAACAGACATGCGCGAGTGGGCGTCGATCTTACGACACGCTCCCGCCACGAATGGCGTCAATCCAAGCTTTGACCCCGACCAAACGGGCTCGGCGCTCGACGCCTTCTGGCTGTGCGTTGAGGCGCGTGGTCAGGTGGTAGCCGTCGCGGCGTCGAAGCTGATTGAGGCGAACACAGGGTACTATGAGTACGTACGGCAGGGGTTGCTATGGTGCAAACCGCCAGGCGAAGAGCCGATCGACATTTTAATATCAGAATCCGGTCCCGCTGGTCTGCTCGCGCACAGTGGCGGCCTGTGGGTGCATCCAGACTATCGCCGGATCGGTCTCTCGTGGCTCGTGCCCCGCCTTAATCAGGCATGGTCGCAAATAGAATGGGGCGTCGACTGGATTGCCAGCGTTATTTTCTCGGATATCCACGACAAGGGTCTGCCGTTGAAATACGGTGCTAAAAGCTGTCGCGTGCTAATCGACGGCTGGTTTGCCCCGAAAGGCCAACGGGAGTTGATCTATTCGGCCGAGTATCCGGGGGATCATTTATTGAGACGCGCCGCCAATGATCTCAGTCTCTTGCATCGCCATCCCGACCAAAAGATGCGTGACCTCGCACCCACTCGTGGACAAAGGCACCATCAACTTACGATATGAAATAATATCGCTACCGAGCTCATATTTTACTTCTGTCAAGTCAGGCACGCCTAGTTTTTTGGCTCTTTCATATTCGGCAGAGCCAAAATCAACTAAAGCACGAATGTTCGATGAACCGACTCTTTTCTTGGAAAAATCCCTTTTCCATTCTATTTTTGAAGACATTCCGTATTATTCGAACTCAAAATTTCTAGGGTCATCAAACGAACAGTTAATGATATGTATTAGTCCAAATATACTTTCTTTAGATTTTTTTCTTTTATCTAGAATAGACCATATATCAGTCACGGAAATGTCATATGGATTTTTCAGGCTAAAAGAAAATGGGTCATAGCACAGTTTTTTTAATTTAAGTATTTCGTTGTCTGGCCCAACAACAAAGTTGTTACCATGGTATTTAACACCGATCTTGATCGTGTCATCGGTAAACGTTCTATCAAAAGCACGGGACATACTATCCTCACCACTTTCGTAACTCAGCATGGTCAACGGCGAGACGATCGCCGCCGCGGCGGAAAACGTGGTCCGGGCGCATCACCATCCGGCAACTCGGAGAATTTGAAACTCCCGCCCACAAACCATCACCGGCAGAATCACGAAATGCGCGCGCACCTCCGTGGCGCGGCGCACCTGAAAGCGCATGGCCAAGGGTTGATCGACCACACCGACCAATTCCATCAGCTCCTTCGCCATGGCGATGGCGACCGCCGGCTCCTCGAACTGGTCGTGCAGGTATTTCTCGTTCGTCAGCTTCAGCCCATCGGTGGCGAAGATGAACGGCCGGCGGCCGATCAACACGGCATTGCTCATGACGTTGGGAAAGCCGCTGGCTTCCTGCTGCATCCATTCGAGCATCGTCAACTGGAGTTCGCCCGGCAAATGAATGTACGGCGTGGAATCCAGCGCCAACCGCGGGTTGGTGCAAAGTTGCGCGATCCTATTTTCGGCAGCGGATCCCATGGCGTTTCCTAATGGCTAAATTCGAGGCTTTAATATTCGTCTATTAGGCGATTTAGTCAAGACAGTTCTTCCAGTGTTGCATGCGGTTTTGGTTAAATTTCCTTAACTCTTTTTCTTCTTGCCGGGTTTCTTGTCCTTGCGCGCGCCCTTCACCTTGCTTGGCGCGAAGGCCTTCACGTCGGCCTCGAACGTCAGCCGCAGGGCGGCGGCGTCGGCGGTACCGGCAACCAGGCGATAGCCCTCGGCGGCCAGATCGTTAAGCGTATGGCCCGGTCGCGGGATGGTGCCCAGTGGCTTGCCGGCCTTCTTGACCGCCATCTCGGCCTTGGCAATCTGGGCGGAGACCTTGGCGTGGCCCAACTGACCGAGCAGACCGAGATCGCCGGCCAGATCGGCAACGCCGATGAACACCATGTCGACGCCGGGCACCGCCGCGATCTTGCCGGCGTTGGCGATCGCCTTGGCGCTTTCGATCTGGATGCAGATGAACAAGGTGTCGTTGGCCTTGGCGGCGTACGCCGGGTCGGTGCCATAGCCGGATGCCCGCACTGTCGGCGCCGAATAGCCGCGACGGCCCTCCGGCGGGTATTTGCAGGCGGCGACCACGGCCTTGGCCTGCTCGGCGGTTTCCACCATCGGGATCATCAGCGCCTCGGCTCCCGCGTCAAGGATGCGCTTCAAGTAGTCCGGGTCCTGGCCTGCTGCGCGGATCATGACGGTGGCGCGGCCGGCCTGGGCGGCGCGCATGCACTGGATCGTGGTTTCGATCGAGGCGGGCCCGTGTTCGTTGTCGAGGATCAGGAAATCGTAGCCGGCAAGACTGGCGATTTCGGCGATCGACGGCTCCCCGAGTTGCAGCCAAACCCCAAGCGCGGGCTCGCCCGCTTCGATGGTGGCTTTCAAGTGATTGGCGCGAAACATGAACCGGACTCCCAATAGTGAAGAGGGAGAGCGAAGCACGGTCGGCGGCGCGCGTCCACGCATAACAAAACCTGATCCGTAGCCTCGAAAAATTGACGGTTTTCAGGAAGACGATCCGCTCTCATCCTTATGCGGATAGATGAGGAGGGACCGATGGCTGGTGCGTTGTCGTTGCGAGCCGGTGGCGTCATCTTCCACCGTTCCGATGGGGTCGGGATTGCGCTGCACCCGATGTGGCTGCGCGAACGGAGTCAGAACCTGGAGGATTATGACTCCGGGTGTCGTCAGCGGCTGTACGACCCTTGGCGCCTGCCCACCGACCTAAGGGTGCTCTCGGTTGGCCCGGCCGATGGGGTCGACGTCGATGTTCGGTTTTCCGACGGCCACGCCGCGCGCTTCGACCTTGCCGCTGTGGAGCGCGAACTCGACCCGTCACGCGATCCGGACGCACTGCCGCCCCGGATACCCTGGACCGCCGAGGGTTTAACGCTTCCCACCGCGACGGCGGCCGAACTCGATACTGGACCGGGGTTGGTGCGCTTCCTCGACGGGTTCCTGGGCTTGGGCGCCGGCTTGATTCGCGGCACGGGGACCGAGCCGGGCACTATTCTGACGGTGGCGCGGCGTTTCGGGCCGGTGCGGGAAACCAATTTCGGCGTGCTGTTCGAGGTGCGGGTCGAGGAGAACCCGGTCGATCTGGCCTACACGCCGTTGGCGCTGTTCGCGCATACCGACAACCCGTACCGTAAGCCGATCCCGGGCATCCAATTCTTGAGCTGCGTGCGCAACGATGCGCGGGGCGGCGACTCGACCTTGGTTGACGGCCTCGCGGTGGCCAACGCCATGCGCGACGCCGACCCCGACGGCTTCCAGGCGCTGACGACGACCGACATCCGCTACCGTTACGACGGCGATGGCTCGGTTCTGGAGGATGTCGGCCGCATGATCGAGATCGATGAAGAAGGCGCGGTGTGCCGCGTGCGCTTCAACCCCCGAGTCGAATACGTGGTGCCGACCACGGCGGGACGGCTGGACGCGTTTTATCGGGCCCGGGCGGCATTCGGCGCGCTGCTGGGTGACCCGCGGTTCGAGGTCCGGTTCCGCCTGGAGCCGGGAGACACGGTGATGTTCGACAATCACCGCCTGTTACACGGCCGAACCGCCTTCCACGCCAACGGGGCCCGTCACCTGCAAGGCTGCTATATCGAGCATGACGGGCCGGAAAGCCTCTACCGGGTGACACGGGCGTCGCTCGACAGCTCGGTATCGAACCACACGGACATGCGCTCGGCGACCGAGGCCGGTAGGTAATCGGGATTCCATACCAGCCAATAGCCGTGTCCGGGTCGTTCGACCTGCGGGCCGACGACGACCAGCGAGCCGCCGTCGAGATACGGGTCGATCAGAGAACGCCAACCAAGCGCGATCCCCCGGCCTTCCAACGCCGCTTGCAACAGGAAGGCGTAGTTGCCGAAATAGTACGGCGTCTCTTTCGGCGCATGGCTGATACCTTGAGCCTCGAACCACAACGGCCAGGTTAGCCAGCCGGCGATCCCGCGGTCGAAATGCAGCAAGGGAAGGGGCGGCAGATCGGACGCGGGTGTGGCGGCGTCCAGGCCATACCGGGCGGCGACGTCGGGTGTCGCCACCGGCACCACGGCCTCGCTGATAATTTGCCGGGCCCGGCGGCCGGGCCATTGGCCGTTGCCGAACCGGATCGAGACATCGATATCGCCGGAGTCGTAATCGAGTGCCACGTCCGAGGTGATCAGCCGTGGACTCCTGTCCGCCAGCACCTCGCGCAACCGGGAGAACCGAGGCATCAGCCATGTATAGGCGAAGCCGAAATTGCAGGCGATCCGCAGCTCTTGCGGGCTGGGTACGTCGCGCGCGGCCTCCAGGGCCGCCGCGACATGCCCCAGGCCAAGCGACACCGCGTCGCGCAGGCCGGCGCCGACATCGGTCAGTGCCAGCCGGTTGTGCCGCCGCTCGAACAACGGACGGCCGACGAAATCCTCCAGATTGGCCACATGCCGGCTGACCGCCGGCTGGCTGATGCCCAGCTCTTCCGCCGCCCGAGTGAAACTAGCCAGACGTGCCGCGCTCTCGAACACCACGAGCGCGTTGGCCGACGGCAGGAGTTGGCGAAGCGACTTCATAAGGGCAACGTTACCTGCAGCGGTGGTGTGTCACTAGAGAGCACCGGAGAACCTGAATGCGTGAACAATCGCGGCCTCCATGGCGTCGATAACAACATTGGCCTTGCGGGTTGTCTTGCACAGTTCGAGTGCCGAATTCGGTAAGGATGGGAAGCCCTCCTTGACGGTCAATCGGCGAAGATCATCATCGAGCGATCGCTCCGCGAGCACGCCGACCGCAGCGCCCGACTGGATCGCCGCCTTCACCCCGGCGACGCTTTCGCTCGTATAAACCACTTGATAGCCGCGACCTGCGGCCTCCAAAGTTTCGATGGCACGATCTCGCCACCAGCAGGCCCGATCGAAGAGCGCGACGGGAACAGGGTCGCGTTTGTAGGGGGCATGCCGACGCGAGCACATCCAGAAGGTTCGTTCGTGCACCAGGATTTGAGCACCATGTCGCGGCGTCTCGGTCGCGTGGACGGCGAGATCCAGTTCACCGCATTCGATCGCCCTTGGAAAATCGGTACTGAAGCCGCAGCGAACCGAAACCTCCACATGGGGATGAGCTTCCGCGAACCGAGCGATCGTGCCGGGCAGGATGGTTGCACCATATTCGTCCGGTACTCCGATTCGGATCACGCCGACCAGATGCTTCGAGGTAAGCTCCCGCAGGGTGGAATCGAGCAGTGAGACGACACGTGCCGCGGCGTCCTTCAGCCGTTCGCCTGCTACGGTGAGAGTCACGCCGCGCGGATGCCGGTCGAACACCGGCTGACCGAGCTGTTGCTCCAAACGTTTGATCTGGAGGCTAACCGCCGATTGCGTGCGTGACACCCGCTCCGCTCCCCGCGTGAAACTGCCCGCGTCAGCGATGGCGAGGAACGTTCGCAGCAGCTCGCTATCAAGTGGATCGGTCAGCGTTGAGGCATTTGTAGAATTCATGGATGATAGAAGAACTATTAATTTTTCAGCTTGATAGTGACATGCCAGTGTATCGGCATGCAACTGATCAAGACCTTCATCACCCGCGCTCATCGTGTTTCGTTCCGTGTGATCGCGGTTGTTCTCTCGTTTATCTCGCTGGCCGTTCTGCCGGTGGAGTTCGTGATGGGAGCCGGCCAATTCGTGATCGGCAACCTGATCTCCGTGGCGCCGGTCGTGGCGGTTGGTCTATTGGTCGCCGCGTGGGTGGTGGCGACGGGTGCGGGTTCGGTCGCTGCCGATGCGTTCCAAGGCCGAGCATTTCAGGCAATCCTGATCGCATCGGCGATTGGTGCGGTAACACCGGTGTGCGGGATCACGGTGCTTCCGCTGATGAGTGGTTTGCTGGTGGCAGGGGTGCCGTTGGCGCCGGTGATGGCGTTCTGGCTGTCCTCGCCGATCACCGATCCGGCCATGCTCGCCGCGACGGTGGCAATGCTCGGGCTGCCAATGGCACTGGGCAAGACCATCGTGGCTTTTGCGATGGGCGTTTTCGGTGGCGCGATAACCCATCGGTTGGCCACGAGGCGCTGGGTGATGGAGCCGTTACGACGACGCGCCGCCCTTCCCGGCGATCAAAATACCGGAAGTTGCGCGGCCGCGGGATTTCGGGCGGCTTTCTGGCGTGATCCAAGCCGGCGCCGCCGGTTCGTTGTCGAGATCGTCTCAACCGGGCGTCTCGTTCTGATCTGTCTAAGTTTTGCCTTCGTCGCCGAATACGCGCTGAAGGATTTACTGCCGCCAAACGCGATGGCCGCATATGTCGGCGGTGACACGCCGTGGGCGATTCCGTTGGCGGTATTCGTTGGGTCGCCGATTTATCTCGACGGCTACGCCGCGCTCCCGCTCGTCCGAGGAATGATTGACCTTGGTATGTCCCAGGGCGCGGCAATGGCGTTCCTGGTATCGGGCGGGGTGGTTAGCATCTGGGGAGCGATTGCGATCTTCCCGGTCATCCAATTCAAGCCGTTCTTGCTGTACCTCACGATTGCGGTGTTGGGATCGCTGATGGCCGGTTACGGTTACGGTTTCGTGGTCTCCTGATCGGTTGCTCGACCGAGGTCTAGTGCCCTGTTGTTGGGTTGTTTAAGGTCCTAGCAGTTCGCTGAATGGGGAGTGTCATTGATGACCAAACGCTACGCCGCCGAGGATTTGACCGTCTATGCCACGGCGCTGTTCACCGCCGCCGGGTTGGCGGTGGAGAAAGCCGAGATGGTCGGCCCGTTGATGGTCGAGGCCGATCTGATGGGCCACACCACCCACGGCTTGCAGCTGGTGCCGGCCTATCTGGGCGCGTTGGCGGACGGCTCGATGACGGCCGTGGGACAGCCGGCGGTGCTTTCCGATCGCGGACCGGTGGTGACCTGGGACGGCAAGCGGCTGTCGGGGGTGTGGCTGACGGCGAGTGCGATCGATCTGGCGGTCGAGCGGGCGCGGATGTACGGCACCTGCACGGTGGCGATCCGGCGGGCGCACCACATCGCGTGTCTGGCGGCGTTCCTGGAGCGGGCGACCCGGCACGGCATGATGATCACGTTGGCCTGCTCGGACCCGTCGGTCGCCAGTGTCGCGCCGTTCGGCGGCACCCGGGCGACCTATACGCCGGACCCGATCGCGGTCGGCATTCCAACCGGTGGCGACCCGATTATGGTCGATATTTCGGCCTCGATCACCACCAACGGCCTGACCGGCCGGCTGTACAACGAAGGCCGGAAACTTGAGCACACGTGGCTGCTCGACGCCGGCGGCAACTCGTCGAACGATCCGGCGGTGCTGTTCACCGATCCGCCGGGCACCATCCTGCCGGTCGGCGGGCTCGATCATGGACACAAAGGGTATGGCCTGGCGTTGATCGTCGAGGCGTTGACCCAGGGCTTTCCCGGCCATGGCCGGGCCGACCCGCCGGAAGGCTGGGGTGCCGGGGTCTGGGTGCAGGTCCAGGACCCGACCGCTTTCGCCGGGATGGCGGGTTTCACCCGTCAGACCGATCATCTGGCCGAGGCCTGTCGCGGCAACCCGCCGCGTCCGGGTGTCGACAAGGTCCGCCTGCCCGGTGACGGCGCGTTGGCGCGGAAACGCGCGGCCTTGGCCGATGGGGTGGCGCTATATCCAGGGATCGCCGAGGCGTTGGCCGATTGGGCCGGGAAACTAGGAGTCACGGTGCCGTCGCCGCGCTAGGCACTATCCTCGCCCCAAACGTCATCCCATCGTCATCGGGTTCGGGCATAGTGATGCCCACATCATGCGGAGCCTGTCATGCGTCTCGTCGTCGCCAGCTACAACATCCAATACGGGCTCGGCCAGGACGGCCGGTTCGACATCAACCGGATCGCCGACGGGGTGGCCGAGGCCGACATCATCCTGTTTCAGGAGGTGTGTCAGCACTGGCAACGCAACGACGGCAAGGATCAGGTGGCAGCCTTGGCCGAGCGGTTGAACCGTTACGTCGTGTTCGGCTCGACCTTCGACATGGATGCCAGCACGATGGAGGACGGACGTGTCGTCAACCGGCGCAAGACCTTCGGCAACATGGTGGCGAGCCGCTGGCCGATCCTGTCGTCGCGCACCCAGACGCTGCCGAAATACGCGCTGCCGGACACCATGGATGTGCAGCGCTGCGTGGTCGAGGCGGTGATCGACACCCCGGTCGGTGGGTTGCGTGCGTACAGTGTGCATCTGTCGCACATCTCGACCGGCCAACGTCTGCCGCAGGTTGATGTGCTGGCGGATTTCATTCGTCGCGGTGTCTATGACGCCCGGCCGTTCGACGGCACCGCTCCAGAGCCTTGGGCGCAGGATTGCGTGCCTACGCCGCTGCCGGCGCCGTTGCTGTTGGGTGGCGATTTCAACTGTACCCCGGCGTCGGAGGAATATGCCCGGCTGTGCGGCGAGTGGGTGGAGAAGCGCGGCCGTCTGCGCCGCGCCGACCAGTTGGTCGATACCTACGCCGCCGCCGGTCACGACCCGTTCACGCCGTCGACCTTTCACATCAAGGACACGGCTTTCAAGATCGATCATCTGCTGGCCACGCCCGATTTGGCGGCGGCGGTGACCAAGAGCTGGATCGCCGACGGCGTGATCGCCTCGGACCACTATCCGGTGTTCGCCGAGTTCGACTGGGCCGGCTGAACGGTCTTGCGGCCGCGTTCGCGCGCCAGGGCCTCGCGCCGGGCGATGTACAGCGCGCTGGCGACCACCACGATGGAGCCGATATAGGTCCACATCCCCGGCGCCTCGGCGAACAGGGCGTAGCCGATCAGCACCGACCATAGAAGTTGGATATAGCGGGCCGGCGCGATCGCCGAGATCTCGCCGACCTTGAAGCCCTGGGTCATCGCCAGATGGCCGATGGTGGCAAGACCGGCGATCACCACGCACATCAGCCATTCCTCCGCTGTCGGCCAAGTCCAAACCAGGAGCGCCGGCACCAGGGTCACAAGCGTGACAATGATCGAGAGATAGGCGACCACCGCCGGGCCGCTCTCGCGTCGGGTCAACAAGGCCTTGGCCACCAGATCGGAGCCGGCGAAGATCGGCGCCGCGATCAGCATGGCAATGACGCCGGCGTCCACCACCTCGATCCCCGGCCGGATGATCAGCATCGCGCCGCCGAGCCCGATCACCACGGCGGTGATGCGGGGTATCCGGATCGCCTCGCCTAGGAAAATCACCGCCCCGATGGTGGCGAAGAACGGGTTGGTGAAGCCGATGGCCGTCACCTCGGCGATCGGAATCCGGCTCATGGCGTAGAACCACAGCATCACGCCGGTGCCGTGGAACACGCCGCGCAACAGATGCAGTTTCCAGTGCACCTCCCGCACCTCGGCCATGCGCAGGCGCAGGAAGAACGGCGCCAGGAATACCAGCCCAAAGGCGTAGCGCAGGAACGACAGTTGCACCGGGTCCATGGTCGAGCCGACATGGCGGACCAGCGCCATGAAGCTGGAGAAGATCAGCCCGGACAGCACGATCCAGAACATTCCTTGGACGTTGGGCGGCACCTTGTCGAAAGCGACGCGCAGTTGAGCGACCGGTGGCATGCGCTACAGTCCAGGTGAGAAGGCGCGGAACGCGCCGAGCGACTCTATTCACAAGGGAGCATGCCCGCCATGACTGGATCAAGCGCCATCGTCTTACCGGACACACTGGTTTCCACCGAATGGCTCGCCGCCAATCTCGGCGCCGAGGGATTGCGGGTGTTCGACTGCACCTGCTTCCTGGTGCCGGACCCGAAAACCACCCTGCGGGCGGAGAGCGGGCGGAGCGCCTACCAGCAGGCGCATATTCCCGGCGCCGGGTTTCTCGACCTCACCGGCGACCTCTCGGATCCCGACAGCCCGTTCCGCTTCACCATGCCGAGCCCGGAGGTGCTGGCCGAGCGGTTCGGCGCCCACGGCATCGGCGACGGCCATGCGGTGGTGCTGTACGCCGCCGATAACCCGAACTGGGCCACGCGGATGTGGTGGATGCTGCGGGTCGCGGGCTTCGACCAAGCCGCCGTGCTGGATGGCGGGTTGAGGAAATGGCGGGCCGAGGGCCGGCCGGTGGAGACCGGGACAGCCACCCTGCCGCCAGCGGTCATGACCCCGCACCCGCGTCCGGAACTGGTGGTCGGCCGTGAGGGGGTGCTGGAGGCGATGAAGAGCGGCGCATGCGTGGTCAACGCGCTGTCGGCCGAGCAACACCGGGGTGAGGGTATGCACTACGGACGTCCCGGCCGCATCGCCGGCTCCAGCAACGTGCCAAGCGGCGGCTTGATCGACCCGGAGACCGGCGCGTTCAAGCCACGAGCCGAGATCGAGGCGGCGATGCGGGCGGCGGGGGCGATGAACGCCGAGCGGGTGGTGCCGTACTGCGGTGGCGGCATCGCGGCGTCGATCACCACCTTCTGGCTGACCCGGCTCGGCAAGCAGGACGTGGCGCTGTACGACAACTCGCTCGGCGAGTGGGTGACCGATCCGACCCTGCCGATGGAGACGGGGTAGGCTGGATCGCCGGTTGGTTGCGGGCGTTAGCCGCCGAGGAACAGCCGCCCGACCTCCGGGTTCTGCAACAGTTCGTCACCGGTGCCGGCGAGAGCGGTCTCCCCGGACACCAGCACATAGCCGATATCGGCGAATTCCAAGCCCTTCTTGGCGTTCTGCTCGACCATGACGATGGTCTTACCCTCGACCCGCTGCAGGTCGTCGAGGATCTCGAACACCATGTCGATGAAGCGCGGCTCCAGGCCGATCGACGGCTCGTCGACCAGCAGGATCTCCGGCTCCATCACCAACGCGCGGCTGATTTCCAGCAGGCGCCGCTCGCCGCCGGACAGCACGCCCGCCGGCTTGTTCCGGCGCTCGGCCAGACGGTCATATTTCTGGAACACCCGCTCCGTCGCCTCGCGCGCCTGGTCGACGCTGTCCTTGAGGAACCCGCCCATCAGCAGGTTCTCCTCCACCGTCATGCCGGGGAACACCGACTTTTCCTGCAGGATGTAGGCGATGCCGGCGTTCTTGAGCTTCTGCTGCGGCGATAGCGCGGTGACATCCTGGCCGCCGGCGACGATGCTGCCGCCGAAGATGTTGGTGAAGCCGAAGATCGAGTGCAGCACGGTCGATTTGCCGGCGCCGTTCGGCCCGATCAGGCAGAGCGATTGGCCCTTGGCGATGCGCAGATTGAAGTCGTGCAGGATTTCCATCTTGCCGTAGCCGGCCCGCAGGTCGTTGATGGTCAGGAACGCGTCGTTCTTGGCCAGCCCCTCCAACGCCACGACCGTCGGGCCTTCCTCGGCGATCTTCTTGGCCTCGCGGGCCACGTCCTCGACCGAGATGACGGTGGACACACCGCCGCTGCCATAACCGCGCACGCCATCGGGCACGCCGCCGGCCTGGCCGGTTTGGCTTTCGTCGCTCATCAGTGCGCCCCCAGATAGGCGTCGATCACACGCTGATCGTTTTGCAACTCGTCCGGCGTGCCGGTCGCCAACATCTCGCCATGGGCGAGGCAGGAAATCTGCTCGGCCAGGTTCATGATCACCCGCATGTTGTGCTCGATCACGAACAGGGTAACCCCGAACTCCTCGTTGGCGCGCTTCAGGCGGTCGATCAACCCGTTGATCAGGGTCGGGTTGATGCCGGCGGTCGGTTCGTCCAACAGCAGAACCTTGGGCTCGTTCATCAGCGCCATGGCGAACTCGAGCAGCTTTTGCTGGCCGAAGCTGAGGTCGCCGGAAATCAACAACCGTTTTTGATACAGTCCGACGAACTCCAACAATTGTTCGGCCCGCTCGACGATCGCGCCCTTGTCGCGCGCCTTGAACATGTCGGTCATCGGCCTGTTCCGCTGGCTGACCGAGATCTGCATGTTGTCCATGCAGCTCATCTTCGAGTAGATCCGGGTCTGCTGGAACGTGCGTAGCATGCCGAGCCGGGCGATCTGCGGCACCCGGAGCTTGGAAATTTCCCGCCCCTCGAACTGAATCGAGCCTTCGTCGATCGGGTGATAGCCGACAATTGAGTTGAACAGCGTCGTCTTGCCGGAGCCGTTCGGCCCGATCAGGCCGGTAATCTTGCCATAGGGCACGTTGATCGAGATGTCGGTGTTGGCTTGGACGCCGCCATAGGATTTGGAGACGCCGTGGACCTCGATGATGTTACCGCCGTTGGCGGTGGCCGCGTTCATTCCGCCGCCTCCCGCGCGGCGGCGCCGGCATCGGTGTCCACTTTCAGGCCGAACGCCTCCGGCCATTTGTCGCGGGCCCAACCCAGCAGGCCCTGCTGGAAATAGACGATGTTGACGACGATGATCAGACCCAGCGCCACCCACTGCCAACCCAGCAGATAAGTCCAGGTCAGCTCCTTGACCACATGGAACAGGATGGCGCCCAGCACGGGGCCCCACAGCGTTCCCTTGCCGCCCAGCAGCGCCATGGCGACCATGAAGATGCCGAAGGTGGTGGTCGGGAAGGCGACCTCCAGCGGCTCGATGAAGCCGATCATGTTGCCGAAGATCGCGCCCGCCATGCCCATGAAGAACGCCGCGATCGACCAGCCAATCAGCTTGTAGCGCAGGGTGTGAATGCCCATCGCCTCGGCCTTGTCCTCGTCGTCGCGAATGGCGTTCAGCGCGAGGCCGAACTGGGTGCCCAGAAGCCAGCGGATCACGCCTAGCGCGGAAATCGCCAGAACGAAGAACAGGGCGTAGAACGTTTTTGACGATGCCCCGGCCTCGCCCGGATAAACCGGCATGGAGATGCCGCCGCCGCCGCCGACATAGCCCCAACCACTGATCAACTCGCCCGCGGCCAGGGCGACGCCAAGGGTACCGATGGCGAAATACGGTCCGCGCAGCCCGAATACGGTCACACCGAACAGAATCGACAACGCCGAGGCGCCGATCCCCGCGAGGATGATGCCCAGCACGAGCCCGGTGAAGTACTGCGTGTCGGTGAACTCGACCACAATGGCGCCGAAGGCGGAGGTGTACGCCGCTACGTCGTAGACCATGCCGATCTGCGCGATCGCCGACACATACATGCCGATGCCGAAGAAGAAAATGTTGCCGAGCGAATTGTAGCCGGCCTGTCCACCCATGATGTCCCAGGTCGAGGCCATCAGGATCATCAACCACATCAGGGCGATCTGCAGCGTGTAGTCCGGGAACAGCAATGGGCCGAGGATTCCGAAGGCGATCAGGCCCGCGAAGATCTTGCCGTCGTGGGCTGTCTTGTTCACCGGACCACCTGGCGCAAGCGGTAGAGTTGGAGTTGGCGATACACCAACACGATGATCAGCATCGAGACCACGGCGGCGACCGCGAACTCGGCGCCGAACACGAAGTCGGCGTATTTCTCGGCGATACCCAGGCCGAAACCGGCGGCGATCACGCCGGGCAGATTGCCCAACCCGGCCGCCGTGACGATCACGAAGGCGCGGATCGAGTGGACGATGCCGTAGTAGGGCTGAATCACCCAGATCATCGCCACCAGCACGCCGGCGGCGCCGCAGATCGCGGCATTCAACGCGTAGGTAAAGGCATAGACCAGATTGGTGTCGACCCCTAGAACCCGAGCGGCGCGCGGGTCCTGGGCGGTGGCGCGGATGGCGCGGCCCATGCGGCTATACTTCATGAACACGATGATACCGAGCGCAAGCACGGACGCCAGTATCAGGCTGATAATACGAGCCCACGGCAGGATGATCATGCTGTCGGCCAAGACGATGCTGTCGAACCCGGCATCCGTGGTCTGTACTTCGGGACCGAAGATCAACTGCAAAACCTGCTGAATCAGCAGGCTGAGCCCGAAGGTCGCCAGCAGCGAGGTGAACATGTCGCGGTCGACCACGCGCTTGATGATCAGCAGATAGACGATCCAACCGAAGGCGAACATCAGCACGAAAGCCACCGGCAACGCGATGATCGGGTGGATATCGAACCACGACATCGTGAAGGCGATGTAGCCGCCCATGATGACGAAATCGCCCTGACACAGGTTCTTCACGTTCATCACGCCCCAGACCAGGGCCAAGCCGTAGGCGGCGAGCGCGAAAATAGCGCCGATGAACAGGCCCTGGAGCAGCAGGTCCACGGCGAAGACCGGTGCCACGATGAGCACCTGGATATTGTCGAGCATCGGTTATCGTCCCCGATTAAGGCGTGCAGACCCGATTAAGCGCCGGGCGGCGTGACGTTGATCACACGCTCCGCTGGTACGCGAACGGGAGGACCCGAGAGCCCTCCCGTTCTTTATCGTGTCCCGGCCGTCGATCAGAACATCGGCTTGCGTGGGAATTCCACCTTGGCCGATGCCCACTTGGTCGGCGCCACCACATTGAACTTACCGTTCTGGATCTGCCGCAACACCATCGGCTTGGCGATGTTGTTACCGGCTTCGGAGAACTTGATGTTGCCGTAGAAGGTTCGCATGTCGGTGTCCGCGAGAGCGTCACGCAGCATTTCCTTGTCGAACGTGTTGGCTCGCTCGAACGCGTCCTTCCAGACCATCACGGCGGCGGTTGCCTGGGCGGTCTGGTACGGCACGTTCTTGTAGTCCGGGTAAACCGCCTTGAACGCCTTGTCGTAGTCGGCGGCGCTGCCGAACATGTCGTCGCGATAGCTCAAGGTCTCGGCCCATTGCGTCGGGCATAGGAGACCATCGGTCGAGGCCCCGAACTTCTCGATGATCTTGGCGGCCTCGCAGTGGGTCATGGCGACCATTGGCGTGGTGATCCGCATCTCGGCCAATTGCCGGGCGGCGGTGGCGGCACCCTTGGAATGGCCCGAGACAACCAGCAGATCCGGCTTCAGCGCCTTGACCTTGGTCAGCGTGCCGGTCATGTCGGACAGATCGCGCGGCAGCTTGTCATCGATGATGATCTTCATGCCGAACTTCTTGGCGTCGGCAACCACGCCGGCCCGCACATCGAGCGAGAACGGATCGTTCTCGAACGCCATGGCGATCGTCACGTCGCTTGCTTTCTTGCCCTGGGCCTCGGCCTGCTCGGCGGCCAGCGCGATCGAGCTCGCTAGATATTGTTCGGAAGTCGAGAGTACCGCGAATATGTACTTGTAGCCCTGGGTGAACAGCGAGCGCGAAGCGCCCTCGGCTTCCACCATCGGAATCTTGTACTTCTCGGTGACCGGCGCGATGGCCTTGGTCAAGCCCGAGCTATACGGGCCAAGCATGTACTGAACGCCGTCTTGGCTGATCAGACGCTCGGCCAACTGGGCGCCGCGCGCCGGGGTCGACTCATCGTCGTAGTAGACGATTTTGAACTTGTAGCTCTTACCACGGACCTTCACGCCGCCCATCTCGTTGATGCGGTCGACGGCGAAATCATAGCCGCGCTGAGCGTGGATGCCGTTGGTCGAGTACTTGCCGGTTAGCGAGATCGCCGAGCCGAGGATAATGGTGTCGCCCTCGACCTTGGCGTCGGCGGTCGTGGCGAACCCGAGAGCCGCGACGCCCGCGAGTGTCGCGGTCACGGCGCGCATGTATTTACGCGAGACAAACATGGAAAGCCTCCCTTTGATTTGGTCCCTGTCTTGAACCCGATTTCGCGGGCGTGGCCGCGAGTACCATCTTGTGACGGTTTTTCAAGGCAAGACCGTAGGGATTCCCGGGGACGCTTGCAAAGGGATTCTCGCGCGGGCACCACGGTCTCGGCGCCGCGACAGACGGGATTGTACCGAAATTCCATGGCGATCGTTCTCAATCGAGATTGAATCTTTTGGATTTTAGGAATGCCGCCAATTGCTTGCGCTGCGGTACCGCGTATTGCCGGGCCTTGTCCTCCGACCAGCCGTAGAAATCCGCCACCCCGTAGACCTCCGTCAGGCGCTGCTTCTCGGCCGGAATCGAAAACCGGGCGTCGCGCCGGCGGTCATAGGCGTCGATCTCCGGGAGCAGCGCGCTGTCGTCGTAGCGGTCGGTGTGGACGGTGACCGATGGCGGCAGGCGCAGGCTGATCCAGCCGTCGCGCGCCGGCCAGCCGAGCCCCATCCCGGCCAGCGGGAAGACGTGGTCCGGCAGACCCAGCACGTCCGAGGCATGCTCGATCTTGTTGCGGATCACGCTGATCGGGCAGCAGCCGAGACCCAGCGCCTCGGCCGCCCGGATGAAGGTAGCGAGCACGATCCCGGCATCGACCGCGCAGTTCAGGAACGCGTCCAGGTGATCGTTGGGGAACGGTTTGCCGCGCGCTTCGGATATCCGTCGGAGGCGTCGGCTGTCGCCGCAGAACACCAGAAGTTTGGGGGCGGCCGTCACCCAGGGATCGTTGATCTGTTCGTTCAGTGCCGCCCGCGCCGCCGGATCCTCGACCACGATGACCGAGGCTTGTTGCAGGTCGGACTTGGCGGGGGCGGAGAAGGCGGCGGCCAGGGCGATCCGCACCAGCTCGTCCGGCACCGGCGTGTCGGTGAACTGTCGGTGGCTGCGATGCCGCAGAATCGCCGCCAGCTCACCCTCGGCTGGCATGTCCTTGCCGTCTTCGGTCGGCAACCCGAAGCGGTCCTCGATCAGATCGGCGATGGTCTTGTCGGTCATGCGGTTCCTCCCAATGGCGGCGGGCATGATGGCGCGCGGTGGAGCGAACGTCATCCGTTGCCGCTACCGGCCTGCGGTCTTAGGCTGGCGGACGAGCAAAAAAGAAATTCGGAGGACGCCGTGAAGATCGCGATCATCGGATGCGGGGCCATGGGCTCGATCTATGCCGGGCTGATGGCCAGTGCCGGCAATGAGGTATGGGCGGTCGACACCTGGAAGGAGCATGTCGACGCGATCAACGCCAACGGCCTGCGGGTCGAGGGCAAGTCGGGCGACCGCACGGTCAAGGTCAATGCCGCCACCGACGGTTCCGGCATCGGGGTGTGCGATCTGGTGATTGTCGCCACCAAGGCCGATGGTGTGGCCGGGGCGGCAAAAACCGCGCTTGGCCTGACCGGGTCGGACACCGTGATCCTGACCATCCAGAACGGCCTGGGTGCCGCCGATCGGATCGCCGAGTCGATCCCGACCGATCGGGTGATGATCGGCGTGGTCGGCGGCTTCGGTGCCTCGATGAAGGGTCCGGGCCACGCCCATCACAACGGCATGGAGCTGGTGCGCATTGGCGAGATGAACGGTGGCGAGTCCGAGCGTTTGGCCAAGGTGGTCAAGATCTGGGAAGACAGCGGCTTTACCGCCAAGGGCTATGCCGACATCGACCAGCTGATCTGGGAGAAGTTCATCTGCAACTGCACCTTCTCGGGGCCGTGCGCGATCACCGGCCTGACGGTGGGTCAGGTGATGGACAGCGACGATGCCTGGCCGATCGCCCGGGCCTGCGCCGCCGAGGCCGATACGGTCGCTCGGACCAAGGGTATCGCACTGGGTTTCGAGGATGTTGAGGCCTACATCCGCGCCTTCGGCGCCAAGATCCCCAACGCCCGGCCCTCGATGCTGCTCGACCATCTGGCCGGACGGCGTTCGGAGATCGACGCCATCAACGGTGCTGTGCCGCGCGAGGCGGCGAAGGTCGGCCTGGCGGCGCCGATTAACGCCACGGTGGCGGGATTGATCCGGGCGCGGGAAAGCGGGTTCTAGATGTTTGGTCCCAGGTTTTGATGGAT
>JABMNR010000234.1 GCA_013203465.1 Alphaproteobacteria bacterium | reverse complement strand
CGGTGGAGGTGACGGACGCCCAGCAGGGCGACATCGGCGTCATCCCCCGCGGCAGTTCTAGCTGGCAGGGCCACGTGTTTTTTATCGACCGGATTGAGGGCGCGTGGGTCTGGGGGCTCGGAGGCAATCAGGACGACGCCGTCAATGTGAAGCGCTACCTGGCTTCAAAACTCCTCGGGGTGAGGCGCGCCGGGAATGTCGCACCCCGCGTTGAGCTGGGCGTCCCAGAAGTTCAGCGCCGCCTGAAATCCCTCGGATATCACGAAGTGGGCGCCATTGATGGGCAGATCGGGGGCCGTACGCGCGCCGCCATTCTGGCGTTCCGTCAGGACAACGACCTGGCCCTGGCGCCGATCATCGATGTCGCGCTGACCGAAGCGCTGGAAGCGGCGTCCCCGCGCGAGGTTGCCCCTGAACGGGCGTCAGGCGTACCAACTGAGAGCCGCATCATCATGGCTGCCAATGCCCAGATCGGGCTTGGGGTGATTGGTGCGGCCGGGTCGCTCGGCAGCCAACTCGCGCCAGCGCTGGTCGAGGCGGAACAAGCGCGCGATGTGGCAGGGCGCATGTTCGCTCTGATCGGGCTGGAGGGCTGGCTTTCGGCGGCACTTCCTTGGATCGGCGCTGCGGTCTTTATGGGTGTGATCATCTATGCGCTGCGAGCCAAGGCAGCCCGGATCGAGGACCATCGCACGGGCAGGACGCCGTGATGTGGCTCCTCATCGCTGCCTCCTGCATCGCAGGGGAAATCACGCCCGAGTGCGGCGGCGGCATCAGCCCAGTCCGATACGCGACCTTCAGCGCCTGCGAGGACGCTGCCGTGCGGTATTACGACCAAATGCTGGCTGCAGCTGAAGCGAGCCGGCAGACAGTCCTCTTACTTGAGACGCGGTGCCTGTCCACCGCATCGGGAGCGCCAACATGACGACAGTGCTGACCTTGCTCCTTTCGGGTATCGGCCGTCGCGTTTCCCTCTGGGCGGGGCTGACCGCTGCTGTCGTAGTCGCGCTCTGGATCTTGCTACGCCGTGGGCGTCGTGAAGCCGAGGCCACGCTGGCGATCCGGCAGGCAGATGCCCGTATTCGTTCCATGCAAACCTCCAGGGAGACCCGCCATGACGTTCAGAATGCTGACCGCGCTGATCTTGAGCATAGGGCTGACCGCTGGATGCGGGATTGACCCGCGCGTTATGCGGACCGATTGCGACTGGGCCGAGCCCATTCGGCCCTCCCGGCAAGACGATTTGAGCGACGGCACGCTCGCCCAGATCGTTGCGCATAACGAGGTTGGGGCACAGCTCTGTGGGTGGCAGCCATGATCGCTTCTGAACTCCAAGAGGGCCCGGTCATTCTGATCGGCTACGAATACCGCCTTCAGCTTCAGGCAGCGGCCGACCTTTTCCCCGAGGCGGCAAGCTTCATGGGCCAACTGCGCCGCACGGTGAGCGATAGCGTGATCCTCGCCACCATCTCCACCGAAAACGGCGGGGTACTGCGCCAGGACTTGCGCACCATCGAAATCGTTCTGGCACCGAACATAACGGCAGGTCTCAGCCCCGGCAGCGTGGCGCTCG
>JABMNR010000097.1 GCA_013203465.1 Alphaproteobacteria bacterium | reverse complement strand
GGTATGGGTGTACGACCACGACCCGCCGGCCGCCGTCACCGTGTTCACCGTGACGCCGCCGACCAGGATGCTGACGATGTCGCCGGTGGTCGCCGAGCCGCTCAACTGTTGGGTCGCCGAGTTGGTGATGTTGTCGGTGCTAGACACCCCGGTGTCGCTCGCCGCCAGCAGGTCCGGCGTGCCGAGCGTCGTCGGTGCGGTGGTGTCGACGGTGATGGTGAGCCCGCTCGACGCGCTCGACTCTACAGAACCGTTGTCG
This sequence comes from Alphaproteobacteria bacterium, assembly GCA_013203465.1. GTDB lineage: Bacteria > Pseudomonadota > Alphaproteobacteria > Thalassobaculales > Thalassobaculaceae > JABMNR01. Next base: position 5,628 of record JABMNR010000097.1, on the reverse strand, counting down.
GCGACGGCGGTGACGGAATTAGCCCCCGCCGCTAGCGTGGAGGTGAAGGCGAAGGTCCAGTTGCCGCCGCCGTCCGAGGTCGTGGTTCCGACGGTGGCGCCACCGACCAGGATGTGAACCGAGGTCGAGGCATCGGCGGTTCCGGTGATGGTCGGCAGGCTGTTGCTGGTGATGTTGTCGGTGCTGGACACCCCGGTGTCGCTCGCCGCCAGCAGGTCCGGCGTGCTCGGCGTCGCCGGACCGGCCGACGCGAACACGATGTTGTCGAGGCCGGTTCGCCAGTTGGCAGTGCCGGCATAGGAAACCGTGAAGGAGCTGATGCCGGTCCAGTCGACGGGGCTGAGGGTCGCAACCGAGCCGGCGAGCGCGCCAGCGTTGTCGGCGATCGTCACCGCCGTCCCGGTGTTCGGCGTAAAGACGTAGTTGGAACCGTCGGAGTTGTTGACGAACTCACCGATCTGGAACTGGGTGACGTTCACGGCCGTCTGGAACGTCACGGTGTAGGTGACGGTGTTGGCGATCACTCCCGGGTCCAGGAACCCGGAACTGACCCCGGCCAAAGCGGCCCCGTCGGACTTGGTCACGCTGAGCGTGATGCCGCCCTCGTTCGAGGTCAGCGTGGTCGTGGTGTTGAGGGTCGTGACGATTCCGAACGTCGCTGTGATCAACGTCGCCGGATAGGCCGCCCGCGCATCCGCGTCGAAGGCGAGTGCGCCCCGCGCCGGAATCGCCCAGTCACCGCCCAATTCCCGCGCGCCGACCGGGCCGGCGGAGGCCGCCACCGGCCGGTCGAGCAGCGCCGAGAGCGCGGCGACGAAGGCCGCTCCGTGCGCTCCCTGGGCGACCGAACAGCCGTACAGCACGATTTCCGCATCGTCGGAGAGCGCGTCCCGGATCGCCGTCGTCAGCGCCGGGCGCGCCGCCAGTGCCGCGGTGTCGATCCGTTGCCCGGACAGCGCGAGCGCGCCGGGGGCTCCGTGCGAAAGGATGTGAAGGGCCGAGATGTCCCGGCGCCCCGCCATGTGCAGGGCGATCGTCGCGATCGGGTCGCCGCGCGCGGGAAGTCGGACAACCTCAACTTCCGGTCGCAGGCCGGCCAGCAGCGTGGATGCGCTGTCAACGCCCGGATCGACGAACAGAATTTCCCGAGTATAACCCGCAGCGACGAACGGCCGCCCTTCTAGGCGCGCGTTTACCATCTCTCTCTTCCTCTCAGCGGTCCGGGCGTCTGTTTCCGCGCACCGCTTCTGACATCAGCGTTCTACCGATTGCAGGTCGATCCACCCCAGGGTCCGCGACGGCGAACGGTCCAGAAAAATCGAACGTTCACCAAAATTATCAGATGTCGTCGATACAGCCTACAAGAAATTGATTAATCAAATCTTAATATCGGCTGTAATTTAACGTGGCGGTCCATTAGTCGAGATCAAAGATACAATCTAAATTTGTCCAATATTTATAAAAAACAACCAATATTCAGTATGCGATACCCATCCAGATGCGCGACTCGGCCGTGGCATTGGTGACCGGATACCCCTACAATTGGCGGCGCTGTCAAACACGACATGATCAGTGACGACAAAACCGAAACCGTCATCGAGGCAATCAGGATGACATTGAACGCGTCACGACAGCGAAACACCTTTAGTCAACCATACCGAGATTTTATCGGAAATCCACTGTGACCACCGAACCGCCCCCGCTGCACATTGCGCAGGCCGTCTTGACGACTCCCCAGGACGCCCGGGCGGCGTTCGCGTGGTCGGGCCACCTCCTTGAGGATCAGGGTTTCCTCAAATCGCTGGCCTGGAGCCGTCGGTCCCGCTTCATCGCGCCCGACGGCGCGCCCCCTTGGAGCCGAGAGGCCGTTGTTCTTTGGCGTCTCAACCGGCTCGGGGCAGCCGAAGTCGCGGCACGGCGGTCCGCGATCCTTGACCCGGGTTTCTCCTCGGCCTGGATCAACCTCGGTGCGGTGATGAAGCGTCTGGGCGATGATGATCGGGCGTTGCGCGTCTATCGCCGCGCCGAGGTTACCGGCGCGGAGCCGCGTGCCGCCGGCATGAACAGGGCGGTTATCATGCTTGGCGCCGGGAACTTCCGCGACGGCTGGCCGCTCTACCGAAACCGGCACGGCGCGCTCGGCGCCGAGCCGGCCGCCGTCTGGCCGGACCTGGCCGAATGGGACGGCCGGGCGATGCCGGGCCGCCTTCGTATCCTGGCGGAACAAGGCATTGGCGACGCGATCATGTTCCTGACGCTGATGCATGGCGCGCGTCGGCACGTCGGGGCGATCACGCTGCTGGTTGCCCCTCGGCTTGCCACGCTGATGCGTCGAAGCTTCCCGGATGTCGACATCGTCGCACCCGACGAGCGGGGGCAACTCCCATCTCTTGCGCCGGCGGCCGCGTGGATCTGTTCGGGCGATCTGCCGGCGGTCCTGGGCCTGTTCATCGACGGAGACCTTCGGCCGCGCCCCTATCTTCAGCCGGATCGTCGGCGAACCGAGCGTCTAAGGGCCGGCATCCAAAGACGATCGCCGTCTCGCCGTCTCGTCGGCGTTACCTGGACCAGTCGGGCCGACGACGGGTGGCGCCGGACCATTCCGCCGGCACTCTGGCGTCCGTTGATCGACACGCCGGGCATTCGCCTGGTTTCGCTTCAGTACGGCGCCAGCCCCGGCGACCTCGCCGCGTTTGGCGATGGCATCGAGTGCGAACACGGGATCGAGCCGCTGTCCGATATTGACGGATTCGCCACCCTGGTAGCGGCAATGGACATGGTCGTCTCGCCACCGAACAACACCGTGCATTTCGCCGGTGCCCTGGATGTCCCGTGCCGGGTTCTGCTGCCGGAAGATCCGGACTGGCGATGGGGCCGCGGCGGCGCGACGAGTCGTTGGTACCACCGGACGCGGCTGTATCGCCGGAGCGCGCGGACCGACTGGGCCGACATGGTCGCGCGGATCGCGGCTGAACTCATGGACCCGACACTGGAGCACCGCTCATGAGCCAAGCATCGCTGCGCTTGCTTGAGGAGGGAATGAGCCGGCAGCGCGAAGGATTTCGCGCCCGTGCAGCACGCCTGTACCGCCGGGTCCCCCCGGGCGATGCCTACTACGCCGACGCCCTTAACCTGTTGGGCACGATACGCTTCGAAGAAGGACACGCGACCGAAGCGGCGCAACTCATCGAGCACGCTGTACGGACAAATCCCCGCAACGCGGCGGCTTGGGGCAACCTCGGCGGTGTCGCGCAGCACCTGCGGCGGTCAATGGCGGCGGTCGCCTGTTACCGCCGCGCGATGCTCCTCGCGCCCGAACGAGCCGAGAGCCCCATCGGCCTCGCTCGAATTGTGACCAACGCCGCTCGAACCGCCCTGCTCAAACGGTGCTTGGTCTTGTCGCCGCTCGACGAAGCCGCAAACATCGAAATCGGCAACGATCTGGCGCAGAGCGGAGACAAGTCGGGAGCGGTGTGCCGGTTTCGTCGATTGCTTGCCGTCCAGCCCGCGACTTCCGTCGCGCTCTTCAATCTGGGCAACGCGCTCCGCGATCTCGACCGCTTCGACGCCGCCGCGCGGCTCTACCGCCGCACGCTCTGCGTCATACCGCGCAGCGGTAATGTCCTCAATAACTTTGGGTTGCTGGCCTTCACCCAGGCGGATTGGGCAACGGCGGAGGAACGGTTTGCCGCCGCCAGCCGCGGTGATCCCCGTCTCGCGGCGGCGTGGTCGAACCGCGCGCGTGCCCTGCAGAAGCTTGGCCGGGATTCGGACGCGCTCATCCCATACAAGCGCGGATTGCTGATCGACCCGACAAGTCTGACCGCGTGCTGCGAGGTCGCGGGCTTGCTCGAGACCGAACGCTGGGCGCTGCGCGCCATGGTGCTCGATCCGGTCGCTCCCCAGCCTTATAACCGGCTAGCGCTGCTCGCGATCAAGAACCCCGGTCGCGCCGGTGTTCTGACCTGGCTGTATCGGGGCGCCGCGGTCAAGCCGGACGACCCGGACGCCTGGTATAACATCGGCGTCGAACTCGGCCGCGCCGGCGATCCGGAAGGGGCGGTGACCTACGGCACCTACGCCACGCGCGTGAGCGACCGCCATGCGCTGGCGCACCTCAACACGGCTTTGGCGTTGTTGGTGCTCGAACGGTTCCAGGAAGGATGGCGTGTGCACACGCGTCGCCTGGAATCACCGGAGGCGGTCTCGGTTCGGCGGTTTTTCGCTATTCCGGAATGGACCGTCGAAGACATCGCGGGGCGCCACCTCTTGCTATGGGGCGAACAGGGTATCGGCGACGAGGTTCAATTCCTTACTCTCGCGCCCTATCTGCGCCGGCTCGGCACAAAGTTGACAATCCTCACCGAACCGCGCCTGCGCCCGATCATCAAGCGCAGTTTTCCGGATGCCGCGGTGCCGGATATCTCGAATCCCGACGGTAGCTTGGAAGACCACCACGGCGCCGATCTGCATCTGGCTCTCGGCGATCTTCCGCATCGCCTAAAGCTGTTCTGCGGCGGTGAAGCGGTCCCGGAACCGTGGATCGTGCCCGACGCCGACCGAACCTCCCGTTTGCGGTCGAGCCTTCAAGCCCGGCATCCCGGAAAGAGGCTGGTCGGTATCACGTGGCGGTCGTTGGCCCCGAAGACGGGCGGGCGCCGGACGATCCCGCCAACCCTGTGGCGGGAGATAGCGGCCGTCCCGGGGGTCGCCGTGGTGTCGCTGCAATATGGGGCGACGGCGGAGGATTTCGCGGCGTTCGAGGCCGAGGCTGGGATGAGCATCGACAACAGCCACGGGGTCGAGCCGATCCACGATCTCGATGGTCTGGCGGCCCTGGTCGCCGCGGTCGATCTGGTGGTTTGTCCTGCCAACAACACCGTCCATTTCGCCGGAGCACTGTCGAAGCCGTGCTGGACTTTACTGCCGACCAGACCCGATTGGCGCTGGGGCCTCAGCAGACCGGACTCACTCTGGTACCCCAGAACGGCCGTCTATCGCCAAGACAGCGATGACGATTGGACGCCAGTAATGACGCGAGTGGCGGCCGATCTGAAAACGTGGGCCGCAAGACCTCATACCCAGCCGCATTGATGAGAACTCATTGGCTTATTTTGGCCCCGGTGCGTTATTCGGGCACAGATTCACGGTAGGACCGCATGATCTGAACTGTCGGGCCACGATAAGAAACATTGCGGGGCCTTGTGTCGATCGCCACCGTTCCACACGGTGCGGCCGTTTTGTGCCGGCACGACGTTCCGTTTCTCTCCTGTCTGGTTCAGATGGGTTGAATTTGTTTGCTGTTTCAATAGTATAACCGTGTTTCCATGAGGTGATCGGCCGTGTTTGTCGGCTCTCGGCGCCCGAGGACCGTACCCGACGATCGTGTCGGATCGTCTGCCGGCGTAGCTCTCCTCGGTCAATTGGATCGCACCACGCTCGCATCCGGCTTCAAGTCATCGAACCATGCGAGCGGAAGCGCGCCCACCGACCAGGAGGGTATTTGGGAGCCGTTCACCCGGGCGAACAATCCCAACGTGACCAAGGCCGAGGGCACCGGCTTGGGCCTGCATTTGGTCAGAATACTGGCCGGGCTGCACGATGCCGAGGCGGAACTCGAAAGCCGGC
>JABMNR010000008.1 GCA_013203465.1 Alphaproteobacteria bacterium | reverse complement strand
GGGAAGGGATGGCCTTGAAGTCGAAGGCATCAAGGCTTTTGACGGCGGGGAACTTGGCCAGCCTGATCCGCCGCTCGACCATGCGGCGCTCGCGGTCGATTAGTTCCATCTCGGTCAGACGGACCAGATAGCGCACATGGTCGGCGCCCTCGGCGGCACATTGGCGGGCCAGCTTGTCATACTCACGGAGGAAGGTCGGCAGCCTGAGGGCCTTAAGGTGATGGGCCAGCAGGAGCTGCGGCGTATCGCTCATGACGGCGTTCCCGCCAGCAGACCCATGTAAGCGCGGGCCGACGTGGTGGCCACCTCGGCACGCGGCAGATAGGGATAGGCCATCAGGTTCAACCGTGGTGGACGCCGTTCGATCCGGCAAAGTACCAAGTGCTTTATGGCATCAAAGCCAATCACGCCGCGCTGGAGCGCGTCAGATACCGCTGCCCGAACCTCTTCGGTCGGGAACGTCTCGAGCAATCGCAGCACCTGGACGTATTCCCGCTTGCCCTTTTTGCCCATACGGGCCTCGAGAAGGCGACGCAGATCACCGAACACAGGCGGCAACTCCCACCCGTTCAGCGGCGCTGCCTGATCCAGCGCATTGCTCTTCTGCTCCAGCAGAGACAGATAGTGCAGTGGGTTGAAGATGAAGTCCTCGTGCTCGTACGAGCGCGGATGCCGGGCGATCACTTCGGCGCCGTGACTGATGACTACCTCATGCACATAGCCGCGGACCAGCACCTCGCAATGACCAAACCGGGTCGGCACGGAGTAATCGGTCCCGCGATAGCGCACCAGCGACAGGGAACTGACCCGACCGGCACGCTTGTCACAGGCATCATATGGAGTTGCGGGAAGCTGTCGAAGAGTAGCTCCATCACGCCCCAGGCGCTCACCGATCGTCTCATCATGACCCCGTAGCCGTTCCGTCCATCGCTTGCGGCAACACGCTTCGAGATGTGCGTTCAGGCCGTCGAAGCTCTGGAACCTTGGCATCGGCACCAGGAAGTTCCGCCGGCAGTAGCCGACCAGACCTTCCACCTTGCCCTTGTCGTTCCCCTTGCCCGGGCGGCCGAAGCGGTCCGCGAACAGGTAATGGCTGACCAGCTCGGTGAACGCCCGCGTCCGCTCGCGCTTGCCGTCACCCAGGATCTTCGCCACCGCGATCGTCGTGTTGTCGTAGAGGATCGACTGGGGCACCCCGCCGAAGAACGTGAACGCCGACACATGCCCGTCCAGGAACGCCTCGGTGGTCTCGCGCGGATAGGCCTTAACAAACGGCGTGTCCGACTGCGGCAGGTCCATGCAGAAGAAGTGGATCTTCTGGCGCACCCCGCCGATCACCCCGACCGCCTCGCCAAAGTCCACCTGCGCATGCCCCGGCGGGTGTGACAACGGCACGAACGTCTCGCGCCCGCGCGCCCGGCATAGCCGGACGTAATCCTTCACCACCGTATAGCCGCCGGCAAAGCCGTGCTCGTCGCGTAGCCGTTCGAAGATCCGCTTGGCCGAGTGCCGCTGCTTAACCGGTGCCGTCCGGTCCGCTTCCAGGATCGCATCAATCACCGGCAGCAGCGGCCCCAGCTTCGGCTTGTCCGCCGGCTTCGTCCGCGTGTAGCCCGGCGGCAGCGAGAACCGGCACATCTTCAACACCGTCTCGCGGCTCAGCCCGAATACCCGCGCTGCCTCACGCCGGCTGTTGCCCTCGATAAACACGAAACGCCGAACGGCGGCATACACTTCCACAGCAAACATCCCCGGCCAACCCCCAAAAGGATCAACCTAACCACTGGCCTGCTTTTACGCCGCCACGCTCAGCACAACGCCGGCGCTCCAGTGGCTGGTTTTGTCACCGCCCTGCACACCAATGGCTGCGATCACTCCAAAGAGTAGCGCCCCAACCGCCGCTAACAAGAGCCCAGCCCTGCCAAATATGACACAACAGACGATGGCTGCAACGACGATCAAGAGCTCTGAAAGCGCGAAGTGCGGACCCGGCACGTCAAGCATGTGTGTTTTTCTGTACGGCCGCAACAAGTACCATATTTTCAGGCCGGTCGATGCCGTTC
>JABMNR010000096.1 GCA_013203465.1 Alphaproteobacteria bacterium | reverse complement strand
CGTCGTGTTCGATCCCTCGGGAGACAGCGCCCGATGACGTGGTATCTGCGCGGCAAGGCCGCCATCGCGGGGGTCGCCACCGCCCATCTGGGCGAGGCGCCGGGATTCTCGCACATGGAGATCGCCGCCACCGCGGCGCGGGCGGCGCTGGCCGACGCCGGCTTGACCCTGGCCGATGTCGACGGGCTGTTCGCGGTGTCGATGCACGCGGTGTTTCCGGCCCTGACCTACGGTGAGTATCTCGGCATCCAGCCGCGATTCTCCGAGGCGACCATCGTCGGCGGGTCGTCGGCGGTCGTCCAAATGCTGCACGCGGCGATGGCGCTGGAGCATGGGCTGTGCGACGTGGCGCTGATCGTCTACGGCTCGAACCAGCGGACGGCCTCGGGCCGGCTGCACTCGCCATCGGGGGCGGAGAACCTGCCCTACGAGAAACCCTACGCGCTGCGTTCGCCGATCGCCGGCTACGCCATGTCGGCCGCCCGTCACATGCATGACTACGGCACCACCCGCGAGCAGCTGGCCGAGGTCGCGGTGGCGGCCCGGATGTGGGCGGCGATGAACCAGGAGGCGTTCGACCGCGCGCCCTTGACCGCCGAGGAGGTGCTGGCCTCGCGCATGGTGTGCGATCCGCTCACCGTGCGCGATTGCTGTCTGGTGACCGATGGCGGCGGCGCCATCGTCATGACCCGCGCCGATCGGGCCAAGGACCTCGCCAAACCGCCGGTGCATCTGTTGTCCTGCGCCGGGGCGCACACCCACCGGCAGTATTCGATGATGCCGGACCTGACCACCACCGCCGCCGTCGACAGCGGCGCCCGCGCCTTCGCCATGGCCGGGTTGAAGCCCGCCGACGTGGACGTGCTGCAGGTCTATGACGCCTTCACCATCAACGCGGTGATGCTGTTGGAGGATCTCGGCTTCTGTCCGAAGGGCGAGGGCGGCGCCTATGTCGGCGGCGGGCGGCTGCGGCCGGGCGGCGATCTGCCGTTCAACACCTATGGCGGCGGGCTGTCCTGCACCCATCCGGGCATGCTCGGCATCTTCACCACCATCGAGGCGGTGCGGCAGCTGCGCGGCGAGTGCGGTGCGCGTCAGGTGGCCGGCGCCACCATCGGTCTGGCCCACGGCAACGGCGGCATGTTCGCCCATGAAAGCACCGCCCTGCTGGGCACCGAGGCGGCCCTTTGAGCGATCGGCGGCTGGCGCTGATCCTGGGCGGCGCGCGGTCCGGCAAGTCGCGCCGAGCCGAGGCGTTGGCGCTGGAGTGGGCCAAGGACCGGGGCGGAGAGCCGGTTTACCTCGCCACCGCCGAGCCGTTTGACGACGACATGCGTGCTCGCATCGCCCACCACCGGGCCGACCGCGACGGGCGGGGCTGGTCCACCGTGGAGGAGCCGCTGGACCTGATCGCGGCGTTGGCCCGCGAGGCGACGCCGGGCCGGGTGGTGCTGGTTGAGTGTCTGTCGACCTGGCTCGGTAATCTGATGCATCATCAGCGGGACGCGGCGGCGGCGATCGATGGGCTGGTCGCGTGGGTCGGGGCGGGCGGCGATGGTTCGGTGATCCTGGTCGCCAACGAGGTTGGGTTTGGACTGGTGCCGGAGAACGCCATGGCCCGCGCCTTTCGCGATCACGCTGGCCGTTTGCATCAAGCGCTTGCCACCCACGCCGACCGGGTTGAGCTGGTGGTAGCGGGGATTCCCATGGTGGTGAAGGGCTAGCCGCTCTTGTCCTCCGGGCCGCCACGCGGTACCTCAAAGCCATGAGCGGCCCGCTAACCCTGTTCGAGAAGATCTGGCGCGACCACGTGGTGGCGGAGCGGGCGGACGGCCAATCCCTGCTGTGGATCGACCGGCATTTGTGTCACGAGGGCTCGTTCCACGCGTTCGACAAACTGGCGCGATCGGGCCGCCCGGTGCGCCGGCCGGACCTGACTTTCGCCATCGCCGATCATTACGTGCCGACCCGTGACCGAGCGGCCGGGCCGCGCGACCCGGAAATCGCCACCATGGTGCGACTGCTCGATGAGAACACCGCCCGCCACGGCATCACGCAATTCGGCTTGAACGACCCGGATCAGGGGATCGTTCACGTGGTCGGCCCCGAGCTTGGCCTGACCCAGCCCGGAATCACGCTGGTCTGCGGCGACAGCCACACCTCGACCCATGGGGCTTTCGGCGCCTTGGCTTTCGGCATCGGCGCCTCGGAGGTCAGCCACGTGCTGGCCACCCAGACGCTGTGGCAGAAACGGCCGCGCACCCTGCGCATCACCGTCGACGGCGCCTTGTCGCAGCACGTGACGGCCAAGGATCTGATCCTCGCGGTGATCGCCAGGATCGGCGCCGACGGGGCGGCCGGGCATGTGATCGAATACGCCGGCCCGGCGATCCGTGCCCTATCGATGGAAGCGCGGATGACGGTGTGCAACATGTCGATCGAGGCGGGCGGCCGCGCCGGCATGATCGCGCCGGACGACACCACGATCGAGTGGCTGGCTGGACGGCGTTACGCGCCCAAGGGTGCCGCGTGGGAGGCGGCGGTGGCGGCGTGGCGCGGGCTGGAGAGCGACCCGGAGGCGGCCTTCGATCGCGAGCTGCGGCTGGACGCGGCCACGATCGCGCCGACCGTGACCTGGGGTATCAGCCCGGAGCACGCGGTGCCGGTGACAGCCCATGTGCCGAACCCCGAGGACGAACCCGACACCGCGCGCCGTGCGGCGTTGGCGACGGCGGTCGACTATATGGGGCTCGCACCGGGCACCCCGTTGACCGAGATCGCGGTCGACCGGGTGTTTATCGGCTCGTGCACCAACGCCCGGATCGAGGATCTGCGGGCGGCGGCGGCGGTGTTGCAGGATCGCCGGGCCACGGTGCCGTTGATGATCGTGCCCGGCTCCTCCGCCGTGAAACGTCAGGCCGAGGCTGAGGGGTTGGACCGGGTGTTCACCGCCGCCGGGGCCGAGTGGTTGGACTCCGGTTGTTCCATGTGCGCCGCCACCAACGGCGACATGGCGGCGCCGGGTGAGCGTTGTGCCTCGACCACCAACCGCAATTTTCGCGGCCGTCAGGGATTGGGCTCGCGCACCCATCTGATGAGCCCGGCAATGGCCGCCGCCGCCGCGGTCACCGGGCGGATCACCGACGTACGGCAGCTGATCTCGGGGGCCGGGCCATGATCCCGTTCACCACGCTGAGCGCGCCGGCGGTTCCGCTGAGACTGGCCAATGTCGACACCGACCAGTTGCTGCCGGCCCGGTTCCTGCGCAAGCCGCGCGCCGACGGCTATCATCATTATCTGTTCCATGATTTGCGCCGCGACGCCGAGGGCAGGCCGCGGGAGGATTTTCCGTTGAACGATCCGCGTTGGGCCGATGCGCCGATCCTGGTGGCGGATCGCAATTTCGGCGGCGGGTCGTCCCGCGAGGGTGCCGTTTACGCCTTGGTCGATCATGGCATTCGGGTGGTGATCGCGCCTAGTTTCGGCGACATTTTTTACTCCAACGCCACCAAGAACGGCCTGCTGCCGATCCGCCTGCCGATCGAGGTGATCGCGCGCATATGGGCAACCGCCGAGGGCGATCCGACGGCACCGCTTTCAGTCGATCTGGCGGCACAGACGATACGGTTGCCGAATGAAGCGCCGATCGGTTTCGACATCGATCCGTTCCAGAAGGAATGCCTGCTTGGTGGGCGCGACGACATTGATCTGACCCTGGAGCACGGTGCCCGGTTGGAGGCGTTCGAGCGCGGCTATGGCCAAGCGTTTCCTTGGCGTCGCCCGGCGACGCCGGCCTAGGGCCTTCCATGGATCTGTTGTTCGAGCCAACGATCTGGGCCAGCTTCCTGACGCTCACGCTGATGGAGATCGTGCTTGGCATCGACAATGTGATCTTCGTGTCGATCATCGCCGAAAAGCTTCCCGAGCGAAAACGGGCGCTCGGCCGCACCATCGGACTCGGCGGCGCCTTGGTGTTGCGGATTGGGTTGCTGTTCGCGATCACCTGGGTGATCGGGCTTACGGCCGTCGCCTTTCAGGTGTTCGATCACGCGTTCAGTTGGCGTGACCTCATCCTGATGGCCGGCGGGGCCTTCCTGATCGCCAAGGCGACGTTGGAAATCCACAAATCGGTCGAGGTAGAGGTGGAATCTGGCACCGGCGCGGTCAACCCCGTGGTCGCGGGCTTTGGCCTTGTGATCGCCCAGATCATGGCGTTGGATCTGGTGTTCAGCGTCGACTCGATCCTGACCGCCGTCGGCATGGTCGAGCATGTCGAAGTGATGATCGCCGCCGTGGTGACCTCGATTGGCGTGATGATCGTGGCGGCGGGGCCGATCGCCGGTTTTATCCGCAAGCATCCGACCTCGAAGATGCTGGCGCTGGCATTTCTGCTGATGATCGGGGTGGCGCTGGTGGCTGACGGGCTGCAGTTCCACATCCCGCGCGGCTATCTCTACGCCGCGATCAGCTTCTCGGTCCTGGTCGAAGCATTGAACCAGCTGGCCCGCCGGCGCCGCCGCGCTTGATTGCGGCGGCGCGCGTGTGGCGTTGTCCCTGTCAGAAGAAGTGCCACTCGCCGGTCAGCTCACGCAATCGAAACACCGCCGATGTCCAGGCGATGGCGACGATCACCATGGTGATCAGCCCAGCGGCCGGCATTGTTGAGGCGCCGGAGGCGATGCCCCAGGCATAGACCCCGATCGCGATCGGCAGGCCGAGCCAAACCGATAGCCGTACCCAAAAGCGCGCGGCACTCTCGGCATGGCGGCGGCGTGTGAAGACTCTTCGCTTCATGGTTTTGCCCTCCACGGCTTCCTCGTTCTGAGGAAAATTCTTTCCGTTCGTAACGCATTTTCTTCTTGGACCTTACAACAACAAGGTCTATATAGAAAGTGCTTTCGGATCGGGGCACGTCCCCCTCTCCCCACCTGACGCTCGGTCCGGAACGCGAATACCAGAGGCCCGGGAGATCATTCTCCCGGGCCTCAGTTAATTTCTGGTTAACATTCCACCATGACGTAGCGCTGACGTATCTGGCTGGCTGCGGACCGGGCGCGTGTTGTGCCGTGGACAGGGTGGCTGCGGGCGTAGTACCGAGGAGACCGCCACGAAACGCCAGATGCTCGACGTTTTCGTCCCTTTGGCTCCCTGCCGTCACACCTGGACCGATCACATGGACCGCGCCGCCATTCTCCTGCTGGCCCAGATCGCCGACGCGGTGATTGGCGATCCGGACGCGCTGTGGCGCCGAGTGTCCCATCCCGTGGTGTGGATCGGCCGAATAGTTGCCGCGCTCGATCGATCTTGGAACCGGGAGGCGGATGCGCCGTCCAGTCGACGGCTGTGGGGGATCGGTGCCCTGGTTTTGCTGCTGCTGGCGGCGGCTGGCGTGGGGGTGTTGATCACAGGGCTCGCGCATCGGCTTGGCGCCGTGGGGTGGGTGATCGAGTTGGGGGTGGTGGCGATCTTTCTTGCTCAACGCTCGCTCCACCAGCACGTGGCGGCGGTCGCTGAGGGGTTGTCTCGGGATGGTCTCGCCGGCGGGCGGGCGGCGGTCGCCATGATCGTCGGCCGTGACCCGGACTCCCTGGACGAGGCCGGCGTGTGCCGGGCGGCGATCGAAAGCGCGGCCGAGAATTTCTCCGACGGCGTGGTGGCGCCGGCGTTCTGGTATCTGATCGGCGGGTTGCCCGGGCTGTTGGCGTATAAGGCGTTGAACACCGCCGACAGCATGATCGGCCACCGCACCGATCGACATGAGGCATTCGGTTGGGCATCGGCCCGGCTCGACGATCTGGCGAACTGGGCACCGGCGCGCGCCGCGGCAGGGTTGGTGGTGCTGGCCGCGTGGTTCCGGGACGATGCTGATTCACAAGCGGCTTGGCGGATGGCGCGGCGTGATGCTGCCCATCACCGGTCACCGAATGCCGGATGGCCGGAAGCCGCTTTCGCCGGGGCCCTTGGCCTGCGCCTGGCTGGGCCGCGCCGCTACGGCGAGACCATGGTCGAGGATGCATGGATGGGCGATGGCCGAGCGGAGGCGACGGGCGAGGACGTTCGACGAGCGCTGTCTCTGCTGATCACGTCGTGCGCGGTACTCGCGGGTGTGGCGGCGTTGTTGACGGTGCTTGCGTGACGATGGGTTTAGCTCGCGCGCCGACGGCGCGCGCGCGCCGAGCGTTGTTCGTGCTGATAACCAGTCAGCCGCCGATAGAGCCGGAACGACAGCCACCCAACCAGGATACCAAGCTGGTCGAAGGCGAAATCAGCGACGTCGGCGGTTCGCTTGACGTCGTAGGCTTGCAGAATCTCGATCACCAGCCCGGCGTTCAACAAGACCAACGCCTGGATTCCAATGCTGGCCCAGCGCGTCAGGAAGACGGCGGCGGCCAGGGTGGCGGCAAGGAAGACGATAAAGTGCTCGAACTTGTCCCAACGCAACAACGCCTCGGCTGTCAGCAGCTGATCGGGAGTTTCCAGCGCCGCCCAGGCCGCGATGTTGACCAAGCCGACATACCCGACCGTCCACAGCAGCCGCTGCCGTCGCTGCCGCCGTCGGCGCCGTTCCCGCCGCTCGCGTCGTCGGCGCTGATCAAGGGCGATGCGGGCGGCATCCAATCCATCGGCGTCGAGGGGCACGGCGATCTCGCTGCGAATCACGGGATAAATAATATTTTAGCGAATTTGTGCCGCCCTGACGAGCCGAAGCGGAACGGCGATGCCAAGGGGTAAGCCCGACCCGGGTCCTTATCGGCGGGTTTGGCGGCTAGCATGGCCTTTGATCCTGTCCAACATCACCGTGCCGATCGTCGGCGCGGTGGATACCGCCGTGGTCGGCCATCTCGACGACCCCAGCTACATTGGCGGCGTGGCGCTCGGCGCTCTGTTGTTCAACTTTGTCTACTGGGGCTTTGGTTTCCTGAAGATGGGGACGACCGGGTTCGTCTCCCAAGCGACCGGAAGCGAGGATTCGGTCGAGATTCGCGCTGTCCTGGCCCGCGCGCTGCTGCTGGCGGCGTTTTTCGGGATCGCGATCGCGGCGCTGCGCGATCCCGCCATGGATTTTGCGTTCTGGGTGGTGAGCGGATCGGCCTCGGTCGAGGGCCATGCGCGGGATTACTTCGCCATTCGTGGTTTGGCGGCACCGCTGGCACTGGCCAATATCACCTTGCTCGGCTGGTTTCTCGGCGTGCAGGATACTCGCGCCGGGCTGGTGCAATTGCTTGTCATCAACATCGCCAACGCCGTGCTGGACGTTGTTTTCGTTTACGGCTTGGGCATGGATGTCGAGGGTGTGGCCTTGGCCACCGCGATCGCGCAAGCCTTGGGGCTGCTGGTGTCGGTGGTGATCGTGCGCCGTAAGCTCCACGCCCTGGGAGGTCGTTTCGATCGCGCCAGGATCCTTGATCCGGCGCGTTTCAAGGCGTTGATGGTGGTCAACCGTGACATCTTCATCCGTACCTTGTGCCTGCTCGGCGGGAGCGCGTACTTCATGGACCGCTCGGCCCAGCTCGGTGACGTGGCGTTGGCGGCGAACGCGGTGTTGCTGCAGTTCCAGTACATCAGCGCCTATGGCCTGGATGGTTTCGCCCATTCGACCGAGGCGGTGATTGGCAAGGCGGTCGGGCGCAAGGATATTGCCGAATTGCGGTCGGTGGCCCGTGCCTCAACCGTATGGGCGGGCGCCGTCGCGGTTGGGATATCGGTGTGCTATCTGCTGTCCAGTGGCGTGCTGATCGATCTGTTCACCGGCATCGACGCCGTGCGCACGGCCGCGCGGGAGTATGTTTTCTGGGTGGTGATCCTGCCGGTCGCCTCGGTCTGGGCGTTCCAGCTTGACGGCATGTTCATTGGCGCCACCAAGTCGGTCGAGATGCGTAACGCCATGATCGCCTCGCTTGTCTTCTACATCCCGGCGGTGATCGCGCTGATGGCGCTGTGGGGCAATCACGGCCTGTGGGCCGCTTACGTGTTGTTCATGGCCGCGCGGGCGTTGACACTCTGGCTCTATTATCCCCGGATCGTGGCGGCGGCGACGCCGTGAGGGACGCTCAGAACTCGGCCGAGTCGATCACCATGGGCTCGTCCCGGGCGGCGGCGGCCCATTCCTTCATTGGCTCGAACCCCCAGACGGCATCGACATAGGCTTGCTCTTCCTCGCCGAGCTCGACCGCATAGGTCCGGAACCGGCTGACCACCGGCGCGAACATGGCATCGGCGACGGAGAACCGGCCGAACAGGAACGGCCCGCCATCACCGCCGTAGGTGGTCAGACATTTGCGCCACAACGCGCGGATACGGTCGATATCCTCCTGCACGCCGGGCTTGCGCCCTTCCTTGGGAAAGCTGGACCGCACGTTCATCGGCATGTGCTGACGCAAGGTGGGGAACCCGCTGTGCATCTCGGAGGCAATCGAGCGGGCCACGGCACGGGCCGCGCGGTCGTCGGGCCACAGGCCGGCCTCCGGCGCCAACTCGGCGACGTACTCGCTGATCGCCAGACTGTCCCAAACCGTTAGCTCGCCATGCTTCAACGCCGGCACCCGGCCCGAGGGCGAATGCTGGAAGATCGCGGTCTTATAGCCGCTCTCGTCAAGCGGGATCAGGACCTCGTCGAATTCCAAACCGGCATGGCGCAGCACCAGCCAAGGCCGCATCGACCAGGACGAGTAGTTCTTGTTGCCGATCACCAGGGTCAAATCGGTCATGGCGGTGCCCTCCGGCTAATGTCACGCGATCCTACAGATAAGGCCATCGCTTGTGCCCGTGAAGAGGTGAAGGCTATATCCAGGACGCAAGAGAACGAGTCAAACGGAGATGCCCGTGGAACTGTACCTGGCCGCCCGCGCCACCGCCGCCACCGTGCCCATTACCCCGATCGCCACCGATGGGCTCGAGGCCTGGCGCAAGATCGCCGACCCGGCGCAGGCCGCGTGGTCGAAGGCGGCGGGCTTCAAGGCCAAGCCGGGCCAAGTCTGTCTGGTGCCCGATGGCCATGGTGAGCTGGCGCGGGTACTGCTGGGGGTTGAGACGGCCGCGCGCACCGGGCTGTGGGATTTCGCCGGCCTTCCCATCGACTTACCAGCCGGGCGCTACGCGATCGACGCCGCGATGACGCCGGAAGACGCCACTCGCGCGGCGCTTGGCTGGGCGCTCGCCACCTATCGCTTCACGCGCTACACCGCGATGCCGGCACCGGAGGCGGCGTTGGTCTGGCCGAAAGGCGCCGACCAGGACCACGTGCGGCGCGCCACCGAGGCGGCGGCATTGGCCCGCGATCTGATCAACACACCGGGCTCCGATCTCGGGCCGACGGCGTTGGCCGAGGCGGCCAAAACGCTCGCCACGGCGCACAAGGCCAAAATGTCGGTCATTGTCGGCGACCAACTGCTCAAGAAGAATTACCCCACCATCCACGCGGTTGGGCGCGGGGCGAACGACGCGCCGCGGTTGATCGATATCGTTTGGGGTAACGCCAAGCACCCTAAGGTGACCCTAGTCGGCAAGGGTGTGTGTTTCGACACCGGCGGCTATGACCTGAAACCGGCGGTTGGCATGCTAACGATGAAGAAGGACATGGGCGGCTCGGCCCAGGTGCTGGCGCTCGCCTCGATGATCATGGCGGCCAAGCTGCCGGTGCGGTTGCGGGTGCTGGTGCCGGCGGTGATGAACATGGTGTCGGGCAACGCCTTCCTGCCCATGGACGTGATCAAGACCCGGCACGGCACGACGGTCGAGGTCGGCAACACCGACGCCGAAGGCCGATTGGTGCTGTGCGATGCGCTGGCCGAGGCGTGCGCCGAAAAGCCGGATTTGATCGTCGATTACGCAACGCTGACCGGAGCCGCACGGGTGGCGCTGGGCACCGATCTGCCGGCGTTGTTCTGCAACGACGACACACTGGCCGAGCAGTTTCTTGCCGGCGGGCGGGAGGAGGAAGATCCGCTCTGGCGGCTGCCGCTGCACCAGCCCTACAAGGCGATGCTGAAGACCAAGATCGCCGACTTGTCCAGCACCGGCAGTGGCGGGTTCGGTGGCGCCATCACGGCGGCGCTGTTCCTGGAGCATTTCGTCACGCCCGGCACGCCGTGGGCGCATATCGATCTGATGGCCTGGAACCTGAAGGACGAACCGGGTCGGCCCGAGGGTGGTGAAGCGATGGGCGTGCGGGCGGCGTTTCGTATGATCCGGACGCGATTCGGTGGCTGACGGCCAGTGCGCGGCCGGAAAGCATGCCGCATCGTGAAAGTTTGGAAAACACAACAATCGCGGTATCGCGAACAGCGGATGATCGCTAAACTCGGTTCGCCTGCGTAACGAGGCAGGATGGCTTTGCCGAAGGGAAGATGCCGGATGCAGCCGGCCGAACGACAACACCGCGCCTTGAACCTATGGCGTACGACGACCGTGGCAAGCGTGCGGCTTGACGGCCCGGACTTGACCGCGCGCCAGATGGCCCTGCTGCTCACCGTGTATCTGACACCGCCGCCGCATACCGTGCGCGGCCTTGCCGCGGCCTTGCGCATCTCGAAGCCGGCGATAACCCGGGCGCTCGACCGGCTGAGTGGGCTCGGCTACGTCCGCCGGCGCACGGATGAAGCGGACAAGCGCAGCGTGCTGGTGCAGCGCACGGTGAAGGGCTCGGTCTTCCTGTCCGAATTCGGCGAGCTGGTGGTCGAGGCCGAACGGATCGTCGACGCCGACGCAGGTGTGGCCGAATAGCCGGTCAGTAGCCGCGCGCCGGGTCGACCAAGCCGGTCAGCGCCTCGCCTCGACGCAGCCGTCGGATGTTGTCGACGAACACCGTTGTCGCGGTCGCGAGATTGATCTCGCTGGCGATGTGCGGGGTGAGGAAAATTCGCGGATCGCGCCACGCCGGATGATCGGACGGCAAGGGCTCGGCCGCCATGACATCGAGTGCCGCGGCCGAGAGACGCCCGCTGTCGAGGGCGGCGAACAGATCATCCTCCACCAGGTGCCCGCCGCGCGCCACATTCACCAGGAACGAGCCTTCCGGCAGGTGCGCGAACAGACCGGCGTTCAGGATGCCCTCGGTCTCCGTGGTCAACGGCAGCAGACAGACCAACGCCGTCGATCGTTCGGCCAATGCCGCGAGACCCTCGGTGCCATGGAACGTCTCCAACCCCTCCAGCGCTTTGGGCGAGCGCGACCAACCGGCGGCGGCGAAACCCAAGCCCTGAAGCGCCCGCGCCACCGCTTGGCCGAGGTGACCGAGGCCGAGCACCCCGACCCGCACGGTCTCCGGATGGAAAGTCACGCCGCAGCGCCACCGATTTTCCGCACGGTCGGCCTCGAACAGGTCGAGCTGGCGGTGCCAACGGAGGATTTGCAAAATCACATGGTGGCTCATCGCCCGCGCCATCCACGGGTCGACCACCCGGGCGATCGGCACCTGCGCCGGACGGCTCGTGTCGGCCAGCACATGATCGACGCCGGCGGCCATCGACTGGATCAGCCGCAGGTTCGGAAAGGTTCCGTAGAGCCCTTGTGGCAGCTTCCAGGCCACCACCACGTCGACGGCGGCCGGGTCCTCGATGCGGTCCAGCGGGCGCGCCTCGATCTCCGGCGCTTGCCGGGTGAATTCCGCGATCCACGGTTCGACCGGCTCGCCGTCAATATGCACCAGAACAATGCTCATCAGTATTTCCGGTCGGGATCGACGGTGTTGAACGGTGGGTGGCCGGCGAAGATCCGGCGGATATTCTCGGCGACTTGGTCGGCGCCGCTCTCGGCGTTGGTCTGAGCCGAGACGTGGGGCCAGACCTGGACCTTGGGGTGGACCCAGAACGGATGATCCCCGGGCAGCGGCTCGACCCGGAACACGTCCAGCGCGGCGCCGGCGATGTGGCCGCTGTCCAACGCCGCCAGCAGATCGTCCTCCACCAGCTGCGCGCCCCGGCCGGAGTTCACGACGAACGCTCCCTTGGGCAGCTTGGCCAACAGATCGGCGTTGATCAGATCAGTCGTCTCCGGTGTCAACGGCAGCATGCAGCAGAGAATATCGGTCCGCGCCAGGAAGGCGTCGAGTGCGTCGGGCCCGGCATAGCTGGTGACGTTGGCGATGCCCTTGGCTGTGCGTGACCAGCCAGCGACGTCGAAACCCAGTGCGGCGATCGTGGTGGCGGCTTCGGTGCCGAGCGCGCCCAGGCCGAGAATGCCGACACGGCGGGTCGCGGTCTCGGGAGCGGGCAGCTTGATCCACCGACGCTCGCGCTGGAACTGTTCGTATTCCGGCCCTTGGCGGTGAAACCGCAGCACTTGCAACAGCACCCACTCGGCCATCGCCCGGCCCATCCACGGATCGACGATGCGCAGGATATGCGGGGTTTTTGGAAAGTCCGGGTCGGCGAACAGATGGTCGACCCCCTGGCCGAGCGAGCACACCGCCTTCAGGTTCGGCAAGCCGTCGAACGCCCCGGCGGGAACCTTCCAGACAAGAGCGAACTCGATATCGCTCGGATCGCCAACCTCGGGCCAGACCCGGAAATCCAAATCCGGGATGCGTTTGGTCAGTGCCGCGCGCCATTCGTCGGAGGAATCGTTGTCGCTTCGGAACAGGACGGCTGGCATGCCTACACCTCTCACGGGTGATCCATAATGCCCAGGGTCGGGCGTCAGGTGCTTACCACGCCGGTCTCGATTGCTTCCAGATCGAACGCGGCGGCCATCAGGGCGCGGGTATAGGGCTGTTTTGGATGATCCATGACCTCTTCGGTGGGACCAGCCTCGACCACCACGCCGTCCTTCAGGACAATCACCCGGTGCGACAACGCCCGCACCACTTTCAAATCATGGCTGATGAACAGGAAGGCGAGATCGTGGCGCCGTTGCAACTCGCGCAACAGCTCAACGATCTGCGCCTGCACGCTCATGTCCAGGGCCGAGGTCGGCTCGTCCAACACCACCAGCTTGGGCCGCAGGACCATGGCGCGGGCGATGGCGATGCGTTGGCGCTGGCCGCCGGAGAATTCGTGCGGGTAGCGGTTCCGCATCGCGGGGTCGAGACCGACCTCGCGCAGCACCTCGTCGATCCGGATGTCGCGTTCCTCGGGAGTCCTGAGGCCGAGTTCCTCCGGATCGTGCACCCCCATGCCCTCGCCGACGATCTCGGCGATCGACATCCGGGGCGACAGGCTGGCATAGGGATCCTGGAAGACGATCTGCATGTCCCGCCGCAGCGCTCGCAGCTCAGTCTTGCGCAGGCCCTGGACTTCGCGGCCGAGGAAGGTGACCCGGCCCCGCGCGGTTTGCAGCCGCAGGATCGCCAGCGCCAGGGTGGTCTTGCCGGAACCGCTCTCGCCGACGATGCCGAGGGTTTCGCCGGACCGGACGTTCAAGGTGACGCCGTCCACCGCCTTTATGTGGCCGACCGTGCGTTTCAGGAACCCGCGCTGGATCGGGAACCAGACGCGCACGTCGGAGGCCTGCAACACGATCGCCGCGCGGTCGTCGATCGGCTTGGGCGCGCCGCCGGGTTCGGCCGCCAACAGCATGCGGGTGTAGGGGTGCTCGGGCGCGGTGAACACCCGTTCGGTCGCCCCGTGCTCGACGATCTGGCCGCCGGTCATGACACAAACCCGGTTGGCTACCTTGCGCACGATCCCGAGGTCGTGGGTGATCAGCAGCATCGCCATGCCCATCTCACGTTGCAGCTTGCCCAGCAGCTTGAGGATCTGCGCCTGGATGGTGACGTCGAGGGCGGTGGTCGGTTCGTCGGCGATCAGCAGGTCCGGTTCGTTCGCCAACGCCATGGCGATCATCACCCGTTGGCGCTGGCCGCCGGAGAGTTGATGCGGATAGGAGTTGAGCCGGGTTTCCGGGTCGCGGATGCCGACCAACTCCAACAGCTCAAGCGTGCGCCGGCGTGCCGGCTCTCCGGTCAACCCCTTGTGCAGGGCCAGGATCTCACCGATCTGCTTCTCCACCTTGTGCAGTGGGTTCAGCGAGGTCATCGGCTCCTGGAAGATGATCGCGATCTCGTTGCCGCGGATCCGCCGCAGGGTGCTTTCGGGCGCCCGCATCAACTCCTCGCCGTTCCAGCGCACGCTGGAGGCGTCGGTGTGACGGGCCAGGGGGTAGGGCAGCAGTTGCAGGATCGACAGCGCGGTGACCGATTTGCCGGACCCGCTCTCGCCGACCAGGGCCACGGTCTCGCCCTTGTCGATGGTCAGAGAGACGCGGTCCACCGCCGGCTCGGCGTGCTGGCCGAACGTGACGGACAGGTCGCGGATGTCCAGCAGGGGGGCGGTCATTCGGTGAAGGTCTTTCGCGGGTCGAACGCGTCGCGCACCGCCTCGCCGACGAAGATCAACAGGCTGAGCATGATCGCCAGGGTGAAGAAGGCCGTGAGGCCGAGCCATGGCGCCTGCAGGTTGTTCTTGCCTTGGTTCAGCAACTCGCCCAGCGACGGCGATCCCGGCGGCAGGCCGAAGCCGAGGAAGTCGAGGCCGGTCAATGCGGTGATCGAGCCGTTCAGGATGAACGGCAGGAAGGTCAAGGTGGCGACCATGGCGTTGGGCAGCACGTGGCGGGCCATGATCGTGGCGTCGGACACGCCCAGCGCGCGGGCGGCGCGGACATAATCGAAGTTGCGGGCGCGCAGGAACTCGGCGCGGACCACCCCCACCAGCGAGGTCCATTGGAACAGTAACAGCAGCGCCAGCAACGTCCAAAACCCCGGTTGGATGAGCGAGGCCATGATGATCAGGATGTAGATGAACGGCATCCCGCCCCAGATTTCGATGAAGCGTTGGAACAACAGATCGATCAGCCCGCCGTAGAACCCCTGTACCGCCCCGGCGAGTACGCCGACGACCGAGGAAAGCACCGTCAGAATCAAGCCGAACAGCACCGAGATCCGGAAGCCGTAGATCACCCGCGCCATCACGTCGCGCGCCTGGTCGTCGGTGCCGAGCCAATGGCGCGCATCGGGCGGCGATGGGGCGGTCTGGCCGAGGTTGGCATCGATGGTATTGTAGGCGAAGGGGATCGGTGGCCAGAGCACCCAACCCTTCTCGTCGATCAGCTCCTGGACGAACGGGTCGCGGTAATCCGCCTCGGTCGGGAAGTCGCCGCCGAAAGTGGTTTCCGGGTAGGCCTTGGCGAAGGGCGTGTAGAGCCCGCCGTCATAGAGCACCAGGATCGGTTTGTCGTTGGACAGGACCTCGGCGAGCAGGCTGAGGCCGAACAGCAGCAGAAACAGCCAGAGCGACCAGTAGCCGCGCCGGTTGCGCTGGAAATTTTCCCAACGACGCCGGTTGATCGGCGTGGTTCGCATGCCGAGCACGCGCGGGGTGTCGAGAACAGTGTCCGTCACCCTTCAGCCCTCCCGCGACTCGAAATCGATACGCGGGTCGATCACCACGTACATCACGTCGCCGACCAGGTTGAGGATCAAACCCAGCAGGGTAAAGAAGTACAGCGTGGCGAACATCACCGGGTAGTCGCGGTTGAGCGCCGCCTCGAACCCGAGCAACCCCAGCCCGTCCAACGAGAAAATGATTTCGATGAACAGCGAGCCGGTGAACAGGATACTGACGAAGGCGCTGGGAAATCCGGCGACCACGATCAGCATGGCGTTGCGGAATATATGGCCGTAGAGCACGCCGCGCTCACTCAATCCCTTGGCCTTGGCGGTGAGCACGTACTGTTTGCCGATTTCTTCCAGGAACGAGTTCTTGGTCAGCATGGTCAGCGAAGCGAAGCCGCCGATCACCATCGCCGTGATCGGCAGTACCATGTGCCAGAGGTAGTCGACCACCTTGCCCCACAGGGTGAGATCCGACCAATTCGAGGACACCAGACCGCGCAGCGGGAAGACTTGGAAGTAGCTGCCGCCGGCGAACACCACGATCAGCATCACCGCGAACATGAACCCCGGGATTGCATATCCGACAACGATCACACCGCTGGTCCAGATGTCGAACGCTGTGCCGTCGCGCACCGCCTTGCGGATGCCCAGCGGGATCGAGATCAGATAGACCAGCAAGGTGGTCCAGATGCCGAGCGAGATCGACACCGGCATCTTGTCGAACACCAGCCCCACCACCGACCCGCTCTTGAAGAAGCTCTCGCCGAAATCGAAGACGACATAGCTTGTCATCATGTGCAGGAAACGCTCGTGCAGCGGTTTGTCGAAACCGAATTGCGCTTCGATCTTGGCGATCAATTCCGGATCGAGGCCACGGGTTCCGCGGGTGTTCGCCGACGCGTCGCCCGGGGTGGATTGCTTGGCACCCCCGCCACCGCTCGCGATATCACCGCCGCCGACCCCGCTGACCCGCGAGGTCGCGTCGATTCCCGTGCCTTCCAGCTGCGCCAGAATCTGATCCACCGGTCCACCGGGGGCAAACTGCACAATCCCGAAGTTCAACACCATGATCGCGAACAGCGTCGGGATGATCAGCAGCAGGCGCCGAAAGATATACGCGGTCACGGATGCGATTCCCTTCGCGGTTCGGCCGGCGGACGGTCAGTTGCGGTTCTGGCGCCACGCCTTCAGCGCGGTTTCCTTCTCCGGATCGACCCACCAGGTGTCCAGGAAGCCGTCGGCGTATTTCGGCGACGTGGCCGGCCTGCCGAACTTGTTCCAGTAGATCAAGCGGAACGAACGGCTGTGGAAGTGCGGCACCATGTAATGGCCCCACAACAGCACCCGGTCGAGCGCGCGGGTCACGGTCACCAAGGTCGCGCGATCGGGCGCCTCAACGATTTGCCGGACCAGCGCATCGACGGCCGGGCTCTTGACGCCCGCCAGATTGCGCGAGCCGACCCGGCCGGCGCTGTCCGAGCTCCAGAAATCGATCTGCTCGTTGCCGGGCGACAGGGACGCCCCGATCGAGGTGACGATCATGTCGAAATCGAAGTCCCGTACCCGGTTCTGATACTGCACCGGATCGACCGTGCGCACCGATACACCGGCGCCGATCCTCTTCAGGTTCTCGACGAACGGCAGGGTGATGCGCTCCAGCGTCGGCTGCACCAGCAGGACCTCGAACCGCAGCGCGGTGCCATCCGGCCCGGTCATCACTCCGTCCTTCAACGCCCAACCGGCCTCGCGCAGCAGCTTAAGCGCGACCCGCAAATTCGATCGTGCGGTTCCCGATCCGTCGGTGTCGGGCGCCCGGTATTCCTTGGTGAACACCTCCGGCGGCAACTGATCGCGGAACGGGTCCAGCAGCGCCAGCTCCGCCTCCGAGGGTAAGCCGGTCGAGGCCAACTCGGTGTTGTCGAAATAGCTCTCGGTCCGGGTGTAGGCGTTGTACATCAGCGTCTTGTTCAGCCATTCGAAGTCGAAGGCGTAGGTGATCGCCTCGCGCACCTTGGGGTCGGCGAACACCGGCCGCCGGGTGTTCATCAGGAAACCCTGCATGCCCGAGCCGCGTTCGTGCGCAAGCTCTTCCTGAATGACCCACCCGGCCTTGGCGGCGGGGAAATCGAAGGCGGTGGCCCAGCGTTTCGAGGAGTTCTCGGCGCGGAAATCGAAGGCGCCGGCCTTGAACGCCTCGGTCGCGATTTCGCGGTCGCGGTAATACTCGAAGCTGATGCTGTTCCAATTGTACCGACCCTTCATGACCGGCCGGTCCTTGGCCCAATAATCCGGCACACGAGCGTAGGTGATCGCCCGGCCTTCGTCGAATGTCTCGATCCGATAGGGTCCCGAGCCGAGCGGCGACTCGAGGAGCGGCTGCGTGAAATCCCGCCCCTCCCACCAGTGTTTCGGCAAGACGGTCAACTGGCCCAGGATCAGCGACAGCTCCCGATTGGTGGTTTTCTTGAAGACGAACAGCACACGCCGATCCGAGGTGGCGTGAACCTCCGCCACGTCACCGTAATAGGCGGCATAGAAGGGGGAGCCCTTATCGATCAACGTATTGAAGGTCCAGATCACGTCGTCAGCGGTGACTGGTTTGCCGTCGTGCCAGCGCGCATCCGGGTGCAGGGTGAACGCCACCCAGGACCGGTCCTCCGGCATTTCGATGGTCTCGGCCAGCAATCCGTACTCGCTGAACGCCTCGTCGGCGGCGCTCTCGGCGAGCGTTTCGTAGATCAAGCCGAGACCGGCCGCGCTCTGACCGCGCAAGATGAACGGGTTGAAACTGTCGAAGCCGCCGGTTGCCTCCATCGTCAACGTGCCGCCCTTCGGCGCATCCGGATTCACATAGTCGAAATGCTCGAACGCCGGGCCGTATTTCAGGTCACCGTGCATCGCCAAGCCGTGCATCGGCGTGGCGATGTAGGTCTGGCCGGCGGCGGGAACGGTCGCCAGGAGCGTGGCGAACAAGGAGAGCAGCAAAAGGCGTGGGGGGGCGGTCGGCATCGATCGTCCTCATGACACGAGTGATCAGCGATCTTACACACCAACGGCGTGGCGAAAAGGTGGCGCCACTACGACGAGGCGGAAACGCCGGGTCAGCCCGCGAGGTGTTTCAGCGCCTCGGCGTGCAATACCGGGTCGCGAGCGGCGGCGATTCGCGTGGTCGAGCCGAGCCGCGCGGGATTACCGGACCAGTCGGTCAACACCCCGCCGGCACCCGCGATCACGGCGGCGGGAGCGAGATAGTCGTAGTCCTGGAGGTCGGATTCCACCACCAGATCGAGCGTGCCGAGGGCCAACAACCCGAAATTATGGCAGTCGCCGCTGTACAGGGTCAGCCCCGCCGCCGCCTTCAGCCGCGCGAAAGCGGCGACCTCGAAATCCTTGAACATATCAGGGGAGGTGGCGACCAAGGTCGCCGCGTCGAGCGGTCGGTGCCGCGCCGGCGGCAGCGGGGCGCCGTTCAACCGTGTCGGCAGATCCGGGCCACCGATCCAGCGCTCATCCAGTATCGGACAATCGATCATCCCAAGCACCGGCACGCCGTCGCGCAACAACCCGATCAAGGTGCCGAAGGTCGGCCGGCCGGTGATAAACGCCTTGGTGCCGTCGATCGGATCGAGCGACCAGACGTATTCGGCATCGGACCGGACCACGCCGTATTCCTCGCCGGCGATGCCGTGATCGGGAAACCGCGCCTCGATCAGATCACGCAGCGTGCGCTCGACCGTCCGATCGGCGATGGTGACCGGGCTTTCGTCGGCCTTGCTTTCAACATCGAGGTCGGATCGGAAATAACGCCGGACGATCGGGCGCACCGCCGCCGCCAACTCGGCAGCGAAAGCCGCCGCCGTGTCGAGATTGAGCGCGGTCACGGCGCCAACCGGCGGTGTATCACCCTCCGGACGCCTGCTTGTAGGCCTCTTGGACGGCTTGAATCTCTTCCACGGTCGGCAACGGCGCCGGCGTGGCGGCCAGCGTCCGCAGATACGCCACGATGGCGGCCCGTTCGCTGGCCTTCTTGACGCCGGCGAACCCCATCTTCGTGCCCGAAACGTAGTCCTTCGGCTTGTAGAGGAATTTGTTCAGCGAGCTGTAGGTCCAATCCTTCGGGTCGGTAAACCCGGCCAGCGCGGTCGAATAAGCGTAACCGTCCTTCGACGCCTTCGGCGCGTTGACCACATCCCAAAGATTGGGGCCGACCTTTTTCGCTCCGCCTTCATCGAAACTGTGACAGGCGACGCACTTCTTGGCGGCTTTTTCACCGGCGGCGGGATCGGCGGCGGCCAGCAAGCCCAGGATCGGTTCGACCGGCGCCGGGCCGGTTGGGGCGGCGGCGGTGGCCGCTTCCTCGGTGACCTCGATCTTGTACGCGTTCTCCGCCAGCTCGGTCGGATGGCGCAGTGTGTCGGCAATCTTGCCGGTGGCCATCGCCAGCAGCCCCGCGGCCAGAATCCCAGCCAGAATCTTGTTGCTTTCGAGCGAGGTCGACATGCTTAAAAACCCTCTTATGTCCCAAGGCCCACGCGCGCCCACCACATCACCGGGCCACGGCGCGCGGTAACATACTCGGCAGCCTCGATACTGTCCACGACACCGCGCCACCTTATCCCAGGCACTTAACCGTCGCCGCGCGCTTGCGCAAGTATGGTCGCCCGCGTATCACGACCGCCTTGCGCGGCATATCGCCGCGATGTGGAAGCGTGCATGAACCCGATCGTTCTGATCCCGGCCCGCCTGGCCTCGACCCGTCTGCCGAACAAGGCCCTCGCCGACATCCACGGCGCGCCGATGATCGTCCACGTCTGGCGCCGGGCGGTCGAGACCGATGCCGGCCGGGTGGTGGTGGCGGCGGGCGATGCGGCAATTGCCGAGGCGGTGCGGGCGGCCGGCGGTGAGGCGGTGCTGACCGACCCGGGTTTGCCCTCCGGCACCGACCGCATTCACCAAGCGTTGGACCGGCTCGATCCGGACGGCACCCATGATGTGGTCGTCAACATCCAGGGCGATTTGCCGGTGCTGGAGGCGAAAACGGTGCGGGCGGCGATCGACGCCTTGATCCGTACGCCCTCCGCCGATTGGGGCACCGTCGCCTGTCCGATCGCCAATCCCGCCGACCTTACCGAGACCAGCGTGAACAAGGTCGTGGCCGCGTGGGAGGCCGATGGCGCGTTCGGCCGGGCGCTGTATTTCTCGAAACTGCCGGTGCCGTGGGGCGAGGGCGAGGTGTTTCATCACATCGGGCTTTATACCTACCGCCGCGCCGCCCTCGACCGGTTCGTCGCCTTGCCGCCGTCGCCGCTGGAGGTCCGCGAGAAGCTTGAACAGCTCCGCGCCCTGGAAAACGGTATGCGGATTGAGGTCGGGCGGGTCGAGACCATCCCGCTCGGGGTCGACACCGAGCCGCAATTGATCGAGGCGCGCCGTTTGCTGGCGCCGTAAGGAGACACCAGAGATGCCGACCGTCGCCTATCAAGGGGTGGAAGGAGCGTATTCGCACCTCGCCTGCCGCAGCGCGCTGCCGGATCACGCGCCGATGTCCTGCTACAGCTTCGAGGACATGCTGGCGGTGGTCCAGGATGGGGCGGCCGACCTCGCCATGGTACCGGTCGAGAACTCGGTGGCGGGGCGGGTGGCCGATATCCATCATCTGGTGCCGGAATCCGGCCTCTACATCATCGGTGAGCATTTCCAGCGGGTGAACCACATGCTGCTCGGCGTGCCCGGCGCGACCCTGGACGACCTGAAGGAAGTGCGCGGCCACCCTCAAGGGCTGGCGCAGTGCCGGCGGCTGATCAACAAATTGGGCCTTAAGCGCACCCAGCACGCCGACAACGCGGGCGCTGCCATGGAGGTGGCGGCGCTGGGTGACAAAACCGTGGCGGCCATCGCCTCATCGCTGGCGGCCGAGGTTTACGGCCTCGACGTGCTGGTCGATTCGGCCGAGGACGCCGAGCACAACACCACGCGGTTCCTGATCATGGCGCGCCAGGGCGTGATGCCGCCGGTCGATAACGGGCCGTGCGTAACCACCATCGTGTTCCACGTGCGCAGCGTGCCGGCGGCGCTCTACAAGGCGCTCGGCGGTTTCGCGACCAACGGCGTCAATCTGACCAAGCTGGAGAGCTATATTCTCGGCGGGTCGTTCTCGGCGGCGCAGTTCTATGTCGATGCCGAAGGTCACGTCGAGGACCAGGCGATGAAGTTCGCGCTGGAGGAGTTGCAGTTTTTTTGCCCGAAGGGATCGGTGAAGGTCCTGGGCACCTATCCGGCGTCACCGTTCCGGCGCGGGGAGTGAGCCAAGCGTTCAGGCCGGTCGTCAACTCACCCGAACCGGATAGGCGCTGGGCACGGCGTCGACGGCGTCGTGCAGGTCCGGCCGCACGCTCATCACCCAGTCCTGGACCAGTCGGCGGGCGATCGAATCGCGGCGCGGCAGAAACTTGCCCAACGCCTCGAAATCGGTCAGCTGTTCGGCGGTGAACCACTGCGCGTCGCCCAATTCCTCGTCGTTGCGGTTGATGGCGAAGGATTTGGCGGTGGCGTGGAAGCCGAGCATCAGCGAGGACGGAAACGGCCAGGGTTGGCTGGAATGGTAGCGCACGTCGCGTACGTCGATGCCGCTCTCTTCCCAGACCTCGCGGGCCACCGCCTCCTCCAGGGTCTCGCCCGGCTCCACGAAGCCGGCGAGGGTGGAATACATCCCCTCGGGCCAGATCTTCTGCCGGCCGAGCAGGCAGCGCGCACCATCGTGCACCAGCATGATCACCGCCGGGTCGGTGCGCGGGAAATGCGGCGCGCCGCAATCGGCGTTGGCACAGGATCGTTGGTGGCCGCCCTTGCGGCTTTCGGTCGGCGATCCGCAGACGCCGCAGAATTTGTGCCGCTGGTGCCACCACAAGATGCCCCGGGCATAGGCCAGAACCGAGCCTTCGAAGCGGCCGAGCAGCGGGCCGATCTGACGCAGATCGAGGAAGGTGCCCTGGTCGGCGGGCAACACCAGCGCGATATCGGTTTCCTCCAGGCTCGACAGATCAAGCGCCACATGGGCGATGCCGTCGCGTTCGCCGAGAAAAGTCACGGTATCGGCGTAGGTAACGAGGCGGCGGTGCTTGACCACCGACAGCAGCGCGGCGCGTGGCGCGTCCCTCTCCAGCACCAGCGAGCGTGAGCGCCAGACCGGCACCAGAACGGTGTCCAATCTGTCCAACAACTCGTTCAGCCACCCCTCGTTCTCGCGGATGTGGGCGGACCGGTCGAGGCCGCCGAATCCGTAAACGTTCGGGCGTGTGTCGATCAGATCGGTGATGGGCTCGGACGCGGCGGTCCGGGAAGAATCGGAGGTCATAACGGCGGGAGTGTAGTCGCTTGCCCCGAGGGAGCAACCACCCTCATACCGCCGTGCCGCCGACGGTGACGCCGGTCATCTTCAGGGTCGGTTGACCGACGCCGACCGGCACGCCCTGGCCGTCCTTACCGCAGGTGCCGACACCCTCGTCCAGCTTCAGATCGTTGCCGATCATGGTGATCTTGCGCATGGCGTCCGGACCGTTGCCGATCAGGGTCGCGCCCTTCACCGCCGGCCCGATCTTGCCGTTCTCGACCAGATAGGCTTCGTTCATCGAGAACACGAACTTGCCCGACGTGATGTCGACCTGACCGCCGGCGAAATTGACGGCGTAGAGGCCCTTCTTGACCGAGGACAGGATCTCACCCGGGTCGTCATTGCCCGCCGCCATGAAGGTGTTGGTCATGCGCGGCATCGGGTGGTGGCCGTAGCTCTGGCGTCGGCCGTTGCCGGTGGGGGCGACCCCCATCAGCCGGGCGTTCTGCCGGTCCTGCATGTAGCCGACCAGCACGCCATCCTCGATCAGCACATTGCGGGCCGACGGCGTGCCCTCGTCGTCAATGGTGAGCGAGCCGCGCCGATCGGCCATGGTGCCGTCGTCAATCACGGTCACGCCCTTGGCCGCCACCTGTTGGCCGATCATGTCCGTGAAGGTCGAGGTTTTCTTGCGGGTGAAATCGCCTTCCAGGCCGTGACCGACCGCCTCGTGCAGCATCCCTCCGGGCCAGCCAGGGCCAAGCACGACTT
>JABMNR010000095.1 GCA_013203465.1 Alphaproteobacteria bacterium | reverse complement strand
TCGCCGAACTGGGCAAGCGCAAGGGCAGACGGGTGTTGGTGGGATTTTCGGTCGAAACGCGCGACCTGATCGAAAATTCGATGAAAAAGCTGACGAAAAAGAATCTCGACATGATCGTGTGCAACGACGTTACGCAGGCCGGGGCCGGTTTCGCCTCAGACACCAACGTCATAACGATACTCGATAAAAAAGGCGAAGTCGAACAAATCCCCCGAATGACCAAGCTCGAGACCGCCCACAGGGTCCTTGACAGGATACTCCAACTGCTCTGATCCGCCCACGGCGCCCGAGGCCAAGGCATCCCGGCCTCCATCTAATTAAACAGAAACTATGTTGAATATGGCTTTCGGATTAACATGAAGGTTGGTATCATTGTCGGGTGCGGGTCACCCGCCGGCCTCATTACGGATTCCCGTGTTCTACCACCACGCGCCGGAAACCGCGAAGAGCGCGGGCGAGCAGGCGCGGCTCAGCCGCGTTTCGGACGATGCAAGCGGGCGCTGGCCTCAACACGCTCCCTTTAGAAAGTTCTCGATCCAGCGAGTGATGATCTCACGGTGCACCTTTCCTCCGAGCGTTTTTCGGGCTTCTTCCACCGCGCTGCGCCCGATCCTGTCCAGCCGCGAGAGCATCAGGGCCTCGACGTAAGCGGGCGTGAACTCGGGGTGGCCCTGGATGCCCCAAACCGGTTGGTCCCTGTAGCGCCAGACCTGGTTCGGGCAATCATCGGAGCTGGCCAGAACGACCATGTCCGGATGGTTCGCCCGCACGTCGTCGTTGTGCCAGACAAACATCGGAAAACGCGGCCGCAGATCCTTGGCGATTGCGTCGCCGGGAGCCGTATCCGATCGTCGAAGCGGCTTGTAGCCGACATCGCAGGTGGTTCGCCGGAAGACCTGATCGCGGTCGCACAAGGCCGAGGCGAGGATTTGGCTGCCAAAGCAGACTCCCAGGGTCGGCAACCCGCGTTCGACGACATCCCGCACCACATCATGCTCACGATGGATGAAGTCGATGTCCTCATAGGCGCCATGGGGGCTGCCCGAGAGAAAGACCGCGCCGTAGCGGTCGACAGTGTCCGGGAATTCGTCGTTGAACGCCCAGTGGTAATCCACAGTGAGGCCGGAGTCCTCGAAGCGTTGGCCGATCAGTGCCGCCGATTCCTTGCCCGGGCCGTTGATCAGGAAGAGAACGCGTGTCGCCATCGCACGGACCTGTCTTCAAGGCATGTCACGCCGGCTCGCAGATATCCAATATCGCCAACATGTAGATCTTGATCATGTCCAGATAATCGGGAATGTCGACCCGCTCATCCGGCATGGTGTTGTAGCGCCCACCCGGACCGCACACGATGCCTTCCATGCCAAGGCGATGGTAAAAATGCGCCGCGTCGGTGCCGTAGAAGCATGGCGGCGGCATCGCACCGGTCGGTTGCGCCTCGCCGCGCACCCGTTCATAGGCGGCGTTCACCACCTTGACGATCCGGGCCTCGCGCGACACCTCGAACGGCAGCATCGATGGCTTTTCGTCGGCGTCCTGTTTGTAGACCCGTGCCTTGAGACCGGGGTGCCGCCGTTCAAGGTCGTCCAGCACGCGGCGCAGATCGGCCAAGACCAATGCCTCCGATTGGCTTGGCGCGTAGCGTGCCGAGCCGAGCAAGCGCACGAAATCGGCCACCTGTGGCGCTCGCCAGTCATGAAACTCCGGCGACAGGGCGCCACGGAAAACACCGATATTGGCGCGGTTGACGGACTGATGCTCCGCGTTGGCGGCCCCGCTGAAGGTGATGCCGTTGACCAGCGGCACCAGCTCGCACGCCGCGGCGATGGCGTCGACCGCTTCTTCGCGTTTCGACATGTGCCGTGTGACGCCGGTCAGCTCGATGGCGAACACGAATGCGCCGGAATGCATGGTCAGCGCTTGCAGATCGGTAGGCTCGGAATTGATGAAGTAATCGGCGCGGACGCCGTCCTCGATCGCCTTGACCGTGCCGACACCGCCCTGCAGCTCACCGACCACGAAGGTCAGAACAACATCGCCGCGCAACCGCACGCCGGCGTCCAGCAAGGTCTTGACCGCACAATAGTATGCGGCATCGCCGGATTTCATATTCGACACGCCAATCCCATAGATAAAGTTATCGTCGACGAGACCGCCCCAGGGATCGACCGTCCACCCTTCGGTCGCCGGGTTCGTGTCCAGATGGCCGTTGAACAAAAGACTCGCTCCGCCGCCGGCCCCCTTGAGGGTGCCCAAGGCTTGGTAGCGGTCGGGTTCGACCTGGTGCAACCGCGCATCCAGTCCGATCTCCGCCATCCGATCGACCATGAAACGAGCCAACTCGGTTTCGCCCGGTGTTGCGCTGTAACTCTTGTGGCGGGCCATCTGGGCCAGGAAATCAAGGCACTGCCGGCGGTCGACGCTATCGAGGAGGGATTGGTGTTCCATGCTCCGACATCCTTTTTCCGGACCGGGAAGGCGCGCAGACGCGGGCCGCCTCCGCGTCAATCATGACCCAGCAGCCCGCTACACCGCAATTGGGCGCTTCGCGGAATTCCGATAAGCTATCCGAAAGACGCAACGATCCACACCGTGCGGAGGGGATAGGATGACCGGGACCATCCAAACGACTCTGAACTTCGAGCGCGGCGAGTTCGACGCGCGATTGGCGCGAGCCCGTCAGATGCTCAGGGACGAAGGCCTTGCCGCCGCACTGTTGTTCGCCCAGGAGACCGATTATTTCCTCACGGGCTACGATACGGGCGGCTTCGTCTTCTTCCAGTGCCTCATCCTGACCGCCGAGCCCGGTCCCCTTACTCTGCTGACCCGGCGGCCGGATCAGGTACAGGCCCGCGACACCTCGATCATCGATGATGTGCGTATCTGGTGGGATGCCGATGACGCCAATCCGGCCCTTGAGCTGCGCGATATCCTCGCCGAAAAGCGTCTCGCGGGCGCACGCATCGGCATTGAGCTTTCGACCCATGGCCTGACCGGTTGGAATCA
Source organism: Alphaproteobacteria bacterium (assembly GCA_013203465.1). Lineage (GTDB taxonomy): Bacteria > Pseudomonadota > Alphaproteobacteria > Thalassobaculales > Thalassobaculaceae > JABMNR01. The sequence continues at coordinate 37,959 of JABMNR010000095.1, read as the reverse complement.
CAAACGGGTCGCGGACGCGCTTGACGGTTTCTGCACCCTGGCCGACGTCTCCTGGCCACTCCGCCGATTGCGGCTGTGCAAGTCCGAAAGCGAAATGGTCTACGTCCGCAAGGCGGCCGAGCTTTGCAATCAATCTTTACGCGATGTCATCGCCGCGGCCCGGCCGGGTATACCGGACGCCACCCTGAAGGCGACGTACCTGAAAACGGTTTTGGAGGGCGGCGGCGATATGCCGGCCAACGCGCCGCTCTTCAATTCCGGGCGCCGGGCGCTCTATGGTCGCGGCATCTCGGGCGCCCGCCTGCTCGAGGCCAATGACCAGATCATCGTCGAATACCCGGTCTCCTATCGGCGTTACAACGTCAAGACCGAATGGACCATCATTCTCGGTGAGCTGGATCCCGCCCAGGCACGAATGTATGACGTGGCCCGCGACGCGTTGGCGCAAATGACCGACGTCGCCCGGCCCGGCAATCCGTTGGGCGATATCTTTGATGCCCATGCCCGGGTGCTGGATGCCGCCGGGCACAAAGAGCATCGCTATGGCGCCTGCGGGTACTCGGTCGGCATCAGTTGCGCGCCGACCTCGATGGATGTGCCACCGATGATCTACCCGAATGCCGCCCTTCGTTGCGTGGCGGGGATGACGCTGTTTTATCATGTCATGATCACCGATACCGATACCGGCCTCGCGATGGGTGTCGGGCATACCCTGGTGGTCACCGATGGCGCGCCGGAAGTCCTTAATCCGCTGCCCGACGCGCTGACCGTCATTTCCTGAGGCGGACCCGTGGCGTGCCGGTGCTGTTGAATACGCCATTGTGCGTCATTGGCTTTTCTTCTAAATTGACTTTCTTGTGTTAGGGGGAATCTTCGGGAGATGAGCGGCGGTGGTTTTGGCTAACACCCAAAGGAAACGCTAAGAAATTCCGAACTGTGCAAACGTTTCTATGCTAACTTCTTTGGTGCTCGGGCCAAAATATCATAATTCCCTTGGTCAAGACCGAGCCGTGGTTAGTGGGTATTTTCTGTTCAACGGCAAACCACTATTCGCATGCCGTCCGTTGCTTCCCTGATCAGGCGCGCGCGCTTATTATTGGCCGTGCTGCTTGCCTATGGATCGTTTCGTGTTCCATTTCGGGAGAAGAGGCAACCATGACAAAGACACTCCTTCATACACCCTGGACCCGTCGGGATTTCCTGTATGGCGGCGCGGCGTTGATCGGTGCCGGCGCCACCGCGACGATCTGGCGCCCGGACGGATTGGCGGCGGCGACGCCCAAGCGCGGCGGAACCATTGTCATCAGCGTCGCTCAGCAGATGACCACCCTCAATCCTTTCAAGCAAGGCAACAACCCGGAGTACATGACCGGTGAAATGATGTATTCCGGCTTGGTCCGTGTTGGCCCCGACATGGTGCCGCGCCCGGATGTGGCGGAGAGCTGGTCGGCCAATGAGGATGCCAGCGAGTTCACCTTCAAGATGCGCCGCGGCGTCAAGTTTCACCATGGCCCCGAAGTGACGGCGGAGGATGTGGTTGCCAGTATCAAGGCGGTTCTGGATCCGGAAACCGGCTCACCCGGCCGCAAGAACATCGGCCCGATCAAGGCGGTCGAGGCGGTCGACAAGTACACGGTCAAGATAACGCTCGACGGCTCCTTCGCCGACCTGCCGGTGACCATGGGCCATCCGAGCGCCAAGATCGTGCCGGCGGCCGTTCTCAAGGAGGGCTTGGACAAGCTGTCCACGGGCGGCTACGGCTGCGGGCCGTTTACCTTGGTCGAATACGACCCGGCCCGCATTCTCAAGGTTGCCCGCTACGACAACTATCACATCGCCGGCCTGCCTTATCTTGACGGTGTCGAGCAGCATTTGTTTCCCGATCTGGCGGCGGAAACAGCCGCTTTGCTCAACAAGGAAACCGACGTGATGTTGGCCGTGAACAACGCTGACTTCAAGCGTGTCTCGGACTCTTCCGGTGTTATTGGGCGGCGCCAGCAAACCGGCCGCTTCCTCAATCTGGTCCTGCGCATGGACACCAAACCCTTCGACGATATCCGGGTCCGCCAAGCACTGGCCATGTGTATCGACCGGCAGGCGATGGTCGATCTGGTTCTGGAAGGCTACGGCCGGCCAGCGTTCGACAATCCGATTTCCTCGGAATACCGCTATTACATCGACTACAACCGGCCTAATCTCGATGTCGCCGGGGCGAGGAAGTTGTTGGCCGAAGCCGGTTATCCCAATGGCGTCAAGGTTGAGCTTCTATGCTCCACGAAACCGGCGCTCCGCACGCAGGTTGGGGTCGCGGTCAAGGAATTGGCGCGCGGTGCCGGTTTCGATATCGACGTTAAGACCGTGCCCCATGACTATTACATCGCCAATGTATGGAAGAAGGCCGGGTTCTACGTCGGCAGCTGGAACATGCGACCGATGGAGGATCAGATGTTCACCCTGCTGCTGACCTCGGACGCGCCATGGGCCGATACCGCCTGGAACAACAAGGTCTTCGACGACGTCGTCTACAAGGCCCGGCGGACCACCGACGACGCCGAACGGGCCAAGCTGTATGCCCAGGCGCAACAGATGTGTGTCGATGAAAAGCCCTATATCGTACCGTTCTTCATGGATGTGCTGACCGCGCACCAGGACTATGTGATGGATTACACCATGCACCCATTGCAGGTGTCCTATTACATGGATCGTGCCTGGTTGAAGGACGGCGCGCCGAAACGAGGCTGAGAGCAAGTGCTGACGACCGGTAGGGCGTAGGACGTGCGGCTTGGCTACCTGCTCAAGCGGCTGGGCTTCATCGCCCTGATCCTGCTGGTCGTCTCCTTCGTTGTCTTTGCCGTCACCCAGATACTGCCAGGCAACGCGGCGCAGATGATCCTCGGCGAATACGCGCTGCCCGAGCAACTGGTGGCGCTCGAACGGCAGCTCGGCTTGAACACGCCTTGGTATCAGCAATACGGACGGTGGCTCGGCGGTTTGATCACCGGCGATTGGGGCATCTCCATGCGGATGGGCCGTCCGGTTCTGCCTCTGGTGATGGACGCCTTGGCACGCTCGATGATCCTCGCGGGTTTGGCTCTGTTGGTGGTGATCGTCGTTGCCATCCCCATGGGTGTTATCGCGGCGGCGCGGCGCGGCAAGGCAACCGACGGGGTCATCAGCGTGCTGTCCTATATTGGCGTTTCTTTGCCAGAATTCGTGACAGCGACCTTGCTTTTGGTCTTCCTTGCCCGACCCGAGATCGGCCTGTTCCCGGCCGGGGGCTACACTCCGCCGGATGAAAATTTCGGGAAGTTTCTCTCCCATCTGTTTCTGCCGACCGCCACCTTGTTGCTGATCTTGATGGCGCATGTCTCACGCCAAACGCGCTCGGAGATGATCGACGCCTTGCAACAGGATTATGTGCGAACCGCGACCCTCAAAGGCCTGCCTCGGCATCTGGTCCTGATCCGCCACGCGCTGCGCAACGCGCTGCTGCCGACGATCACGGTCATCGCGCTCGATGTCGGCTACCTGATCGGTGGCATCATCGTGGTCGAGGAGGTCTTCGCCTATCCGGGCCTCGGCCGGATGATGATCTTCGCCGTGCAAAACCGCGACCTGCCGCTCATTCAAGCGGGAACCCTTGTGCTGGCCGCCGTTTACGCCATCGCCAACCTGACGGCGGATCTCGCCTACGCCGTACTCGACCGGCGGATCCAGTATGAGTAGCCGCCTCAGGACGACGTGGTGGGGGCGGCTGTTGATCAATCCACTCGGCCTGCCCGGAACGATACTTCTCCTGATAGCCTTGGTACTGGTGGTTCTGGGACCGGAACTGGCTCCTTACGATCCGCTGAAATTCCATCCACGCGACCGCTTGCAGGGGCCGAGCCTGACCTATTGGTTCGGCACCGATCAGTTTGGCCGCGATGTTTTCAGCCGCATGCTCGTCGGTGCCAGATCGACCATCCTGTTCGGCCTCGTCGCGACGGCCCTTAGCACCATCGCCGGATCGATCATCGGCATCCTGTCGGGCTATATCGGCGGCCGGACGGACGAGCTTGTGATGCGCGCCATGGATTCAATCATGGCCATTCCCAACCTTTTGCTGGCCTTGCTGATCGTCACGGTCCTCGGGCCGAATGTGACCAACGCGGTCATTGCCGTCGCGATCTCGTTCTCCCCGTCGATGGCGCGGATATCGCGCAGCGTGACCTTGAGCGTGCGTACCCGCGACTTCGTCAACGCCGCTTTTGCCCGGGGCGAGGGGCCGACCTACATCGTCTTTCGCGAGATTCTGCCGAACGTCGTCGCACCGATCATCGTCGAGGCGTCGATCCGCGTCGCCTTTGCCATCATGATCGGCGCGACACTCAGCTTTCTCGGTCTAGGCGCCCAGGCACCGGCCTCGGATTGGGGCCTGCTGGTGGCCGAAGCCCGAACCTTCATGTTCCGCAATCCCTGGCTCGTGGTGTTTCCCAGTCTCGGCATCGGACTGGTCGCGATCGGGTTCAATCTGTTCGGCGACGGATTGCGCGATGTCGTGAACCCGCAGGTCGACCGGTGACGACCCTACGGAACAGCGACGGCCTGACGATACGCGATCTCTCGATCGGTTATCGAACGCCGAACGGTCTGGCCCGCGTCCTGCGCCAGATCGACCTGACCATAGAAGCGGGATCCGTGGTCGGGTTGGTCGGGGAATCCGGTTCCGGCAAAAGCACCCTGGCCTTCGCGATCAGCCAGTATCTGAGCCCGAACGCCGACGTGCTGGGCGGCTCGATCGAACTCGCGGGAGAGGATCTGTTGTCGGCGTCGGACGAACGCTTGCGGGTCGTGCGCGGCTCCATGATCGGCATGGTCTATCAGGATCCCGGTACCGCCTTGAACCCGACCATGCGCCTTGGCGAGCAACTCGTCGAAGGCTTGCGTGACGTGCAGGGGTTGGATCACGCGTCCGCTACCCAACGCGGCCTTGAACTTTTGAACAAGGTAAACTTACCGGATCCCGAATTCATCATGCGGCGGTTTCCGCATGAGGTGTCCGGCGGCGAAAAGCAGCGTGTGTTGATCGCCATGGCGTTCTCCTGTCAGCCGAAATTGCTGGTCTTCGACGAGCCGACCACCGCGCTGGATGCCACCACCGCCGCCGGTATTCTCGACCTCATCCGCTCCCTGCAGGCGGAAACCGGTGTCGCCGTACTCTACATCACCCACGACCTCGGAAACGTCGCGCATGTCGCACAGCGGGTGAACGTCATCTATGCCGGCCAGATCGTCGAGGAAGGCACTGTCGAAGAGGTTCTGCGCCGGCCGCGCCATCCCTACACGCGCATCCTCATGGCCAGCGTTCCCAATCCATACCAGGGTGGCGAGCGACGACGCCTGCCGACTTTCACCGGTCCGGCGGCCGATCTGATCGATATTCCGACCGGCTGCATATTCCAGGTCCGCTGTCCGTTCGCCGAAGAGAAATGCCGGCGTCAACCGGTTCCTCTGCTGTCCGATGCCGACCACAAAATCGCCTGCATCGGCGACAACGCCGATGGGCCGCTGACCATCGAGCGTCGCATACGCAAGATCCGGCCGGAAAACGGTGTTGGAGCGGCCCGACCGGTGCTCGCCGTTCAGGATCTTAATGTCCGCTATGGCCGACCCAGCTTGTTCGACCAGCTTCTGCGCCGGCCGTCGGATCGGGTCAACGCGGTCGTCGCCGCCGGTCTCGAAATCGGCGCCGGTGAAACCGTCGGCTTGGTCGGAGAAAGCGGTTGTGGAAAGTCCTCGCTGGCACGGGCGTTGGTTGGGTTGACACCCTTCGAAGGCCGAGTAGGCCTGAGTGGCCACGAGATCACCCACCCTGGCGCCTTCAGCGCGGAGGATCGCCGCGCCGTGCAGATCGTCTTTCAGCACCCAGACCTGTCGCTTAATCCACGCATGACGGTCGGTGAGATCGTTGGCCGGCCATTGCAGTTGTATGATGGCCTTGGTGGTATGGATCTAACGCTCCGGGTCGGGCAACTGCTCGAGGAAGTACGTCTACCGGCGGCGTTCGCCGAGCGTCGGCCGTTCGAGTTGTCCGGCGGCGAAAAGCAGCGGGTCGCCATCGCCCGCGCGTTCGCGCCGAGACCGCAATTGGTGATTTGCGACGAAATCACCTCCGGGTTGGATGTCTCGGTACAAGCCTCGATGCTCAATCTTCTCGCCGATTTGCAAGACGAACACGGCACCGCCTATCTGTTCATCTCCCACGACCTCAATCTGGTTCAGCACTTCGCCGACCGGGTGGTCGTCATGTATCTCGGGCGCATCGTGGAAGAGCGCCGCACCGACACCGGCATGCTGATGCCGCCGTACCATCCCTATACCGAAGCCCTGTTGAGCGCGGTTCCGGTGCCGGAGCCAACCTTGGAAGCCCGGCGCGTTCGGTTGACCGGCGCCTTGCCAAGCCCGAAGAACCCGCCGCCCGGATGCTGCTTCAACACGCGCTGCTGGCGCAAACTGGGCGACATTTGCACCCAGCAAGTCCCCGATCTTGTCGGCGGATCCGATGGTCACAGACTGGCCTGCCATATTCCCCGAGATCAGCTCGCGGCGATCGAGCCGATCTGGAGCACAACCGAAAGCTCTGTCACGTGAACGCGGGGAAGGGCGGATTGACAGCCGCATGAGCGCGTCTACACTAATCGCGCATTCAGCATGCGGAAGGAAGCGCTCGGTCTATGGCAAGCGACGCCATTCCGGTGATTGATCTTGGCCCGTATTGGTCCGGCGCAGCCGGGGCCAAGCAGCGGGTCGCGGACGACGTCGCCTGGGCGTGCGAGAACATCGGCTTCCTGGTCATCTCCAACCACGGCGTTCCGCAAGATCTGATCGACCGGGCGTTTTCGGTTTCGCGCGATTTTTTCGATCTTCCCGCCGAGGACAAAAGCCGTTTCAAGCCGGCCGACGGCGTGGCGCCGCGCGGCTATCATGCCTTGGAGACGCTCAACTTGGCTCGAACGCTGGGCCAAGTGACACCGCCCGATCTGCGTGAGCAATTCTACGTCGGCCCGCTCGCGCCGCGGACCGGGCGGGGTTCCGACGTTCCGGGCGCGGCGGTATTTTACTCGGAGAACATTTGGCCGGAGCATCCGGTTGCGTATCGCGAGGTATTCTCCGAGTTCTATGGCGTGATGGAGGATCTGGCGGCACGGCTGATGCGGATATTCGCCACCGCGTTGGCGCTGCCCGAGACGTATTTCGATGACAAGATCGACCACCATTTCAGTACCAGTCCGTCCAACCACTATCCCGTTGTCGCGAATGACCCTCTGCCAGGTCAAATTCGCTGCGGCGCGCACACCGATTTCGGCAGCCTGACAATTCTCGCCTTCAACGATGCGCCGGGTGGTCTGCAAGTGCTGATGCCGGATGGATCTTGGTTGGCCATGGGGGCCGGTCCGGGGCAGCTGGTGGTCAATCTTGGTGACATGATGCAGCGTTGGACCAACGACCGTTGGAAATCCACGGTTCATCGTGTGGTCAATCCCCCGATCGATCGGCGCCGCGAGAGCCGTCGGCAAACCATCGGTTATTTTCTGCATCCCAACTACGATGCCGAGATCGCCTGTCTGGAGACCTGTACCGGCCCCGACAACCCACCGAAATACCCTCCGATCATGGCCGGCGAGCACATGCGCGAGAAAATGGAGCGTCGGGTCGACGGATGAACCGGGGGATGAACCGGGCCGCGGACGAAACGACGGTCGTCGGGTTTATTGGACTGGGCGTGATGGGCGGCGCCATGTGCCGCAATCTGGCGGCACGCGCGGGAGTCACGGTCGCCGCCTATGATGCCGATCCGGATGCGTGTGCGGCTTGCGTCGCGGGTGGAGCGGCGGCGGTCGAGGGGCCGGCGCACCTGGCACGAGAGTGCGGCATCATTTTTCTGTCACTGCCGGGAGAGGCCGAGGTCCGCGACGTCTGTCGCGGCGAGGACGGGTTGCTGGCCCATGCGCGCGATGGCCAGATCATCGTCGATTGCAGCACCGTTCCCGTGAGCCTGAGCCGCGAGATGGCCGCCGCGTTCGCCGGGAAAGGCGCTTCCTATGTCGATGCACCGGTCGCGGGCACGGCGGAGACCGTCGCGGACCGGAAAATCAGCATCATGGTCGGGGCCGAGGATGCGGTGTTCACCCGATTGGCGCCCTTGCTCGATTGCATGGCCGAACAGGTGCAGCATTGCGGTCCGAGCGGGAGCGGCACGACGACCAAATTGCTGCTGAACATGGTGATCGCGCAGTCGGTGGTCGCCCTCGCCGAGGCACTGTCGCTCGGGCGTAAGGCCGGGCTGGACGGCGACCGGCTTTTCCAGGCATTCCAACACGGCTGCGACAGCTTCGCCCTGCGGCAGCACGGCATGACCGCGTTGTTGCCGGGGGTGTTTCCGGAGGGCAAATTCCCGACGCGCTACATGTTGAAGGATCTCGGTTATGTCCTGGCTCTGAAGGAGGAGTTGAATTTGAAGCTGGATGGCATGGTGCTGACGCATGAACTCCTGCAACGTGCCGTGGCGGCGGGACACGGCGATGCTTATTGGCCGGCGCTGATCAACGTGATCGGTCAAGACGAGCGGCACGGGCAAGACGAGTGGCAGGGATAGAGCGATTGAGCGAAAATCTACACATTGGCGGCCATTGCGAGGCGCGTTTCGCTAAAGTTCGCGAGGCCTTTGCCGAAAATTTCAACGGACGCGGGGAGGTCGGCGCCGCCGTCGCCGTGACCTTGGCCGGCGCGCCGGTCATCGATCTCTGGGGCGGGTTTGCCGACCAGGCACGAACGCGGCCGTGGGCCGAGGACACGGTCGTCTGCATGATGTCGGTCGCCAAGGCGGTGACCGCCGTCTGCGCCGCGATGGTGGTCGACCGCGGCCTGCTTGACTGGGACCAGCCCGTGGCCCGCTATTGGCCGGACTTCGCATCCGCCGGCAAGGCCGACATTCCGGTCCGCTGGATCCTCGACCACAGCGCCGGGCTGCCGGCGATCACCCAGGCGATGCCGGATGGCGCGGCTTATGACTGGGAGCTGATGACCAAGGCTTTGGCCGCGCAGGCACCGCTGTGGCCGCCTGGTAGCGCGCGGGCCTATCACTCGGTGACGCTCGGCTATCTGGTTGGCGAGCTGGTCAGGCGGACCACCGGCCACAGCTTGGGCACCTTCCTTGCCGACGAGCTTTGCCGGCCGGCCGGGATTGAATACTGGATCGGGCTGCCGTCCGATCAGCACGGTCGCTGCGCCGAGTTTTTCGGTGAAACGGCGGGCACCTTGTTTGACCAAACCCGGACGGACACGTTGATGCATCGGGCGATGGCGCAGGTGCCGCCGGCGGATTTCAACACCGATCGGTTTCGCGGCGCGGAGATCCCGTCGATCAATGGCATCGGCACCGCCCGTGGCGTGGCGATGCTGTTCGGCGGTCTCGCCGCCGGCGGGGTCCTCGGCGGCCGCCGGTTCGTAAGCGAGGAGGTGCTGGGCCAGGCGACCACCGAGCAATGGCACGGTACCGAGGATCTGCTCGGGCACACGCGCCGCATGGGCCTCGGCTTCGCGCTCGGCCTGCCCGGCCACCTAGCCATGGGACCGAGTCCGCGCGCCTTCGGGCACACTGGTGCCGGAGGCGCGATCGGCTTCGCCGATCCGGACGCCGGGTTGGGATTTGCCTACGCACCCAATCATATGTATTCCGGCGGCGGTATCAGCCCGCGTTTGCAGGCCTTGGTTGATGCCCTTTACGCCGCGCTCTAACAATTTGATTAGAGCCGGGGAAAGTCCGCATCCGCGGGCAAGCAAAAAAAGCCTCGGTTGCTTTTTCGGTTGATGGTACAGTTTGTTATTGGATGTTCTAAAGGGCTGCGGTGCTGCGACGGGATGGTTGTCGTGCAACGCCCTTGAAATTGTGGGAGGCGGGCCTTGGCTACTGTCGCGGGTGGACTTTTTGATAGCAGCACCAACACGGATATCGACGCCGATCAAGGTGCCTCGATTTCGACCTTCCTCGACTCTCTGGGGCTATCGGAGACGTCGATTACGTCGATTACGCCGACCCTCGGCGGCACCACCACGATCAGCGATACGACGCCGACGACGACGCTCAACCTCGGTTCGGGGACGACCACGACTATTGACCTGTCAGGAACGTCAGGCAAGACGCTCATTGTGACCGGAACCGGGAACGCGTCGGTCCAGGGTGGCAGCGGCAGTGACTCGATTTTGGGCGGCTCCGGCTCCGACAGCATGACCGGCGGTGTCGGCGACGATCAGGTTCGAGGCGGCGCCGGTAATGACGTTGTGTTCGGCGGTGAGGGTACCGACGTGCTTTACGGCAACGCGGGGGACGACTCGATCGGCTCCGACGCCGGCGATGACACGTTCTATGGCGGCCAAGGCAACGACACGATCCGCGGCGGTGCCGAGAACGACCTCCTGGTCGGCGGCCGTGATGTCGACGTGCTTTACGGCAACACCGGCAACGACGTGGCGTACGGCAACCAGCAGAACGACACGATGTATGGCGGCCAGGGCAACGACGTGCTCTATGGCGGCCAGAACGACGACCTGATGTACGGCAACCTTGGCGACGATACGATGCACGGCGGCCAGGGTGTTGATGTCTTCTTTATTCAGAGCAACGGCGGAAGCGACGTCGTGGCCGATTTCAGCGGCGGTACCGACGTTCTGCGTATCGCCACGAACATCAACGGGTTGAGCATCACGTCGTCCAGCGACTTGCTCGCCTTGATATCGAGCGACTCCGACGGCAACGCGGTGATTACCTTGGGCACCCAGACGGTCACCCTGTCCGGTGTGACGGCCACCGATCTCACGACGAATATCAGCACCTGGGTCGAGATCGTTTGATCGTTCTTTCGTTCCGCCGAACATCAAGGCCCAGCTTGGAAAACCGGCTGGGCTTTTTGGTTGAGGCTGAGTTCGTTGCGCAGGAACGCTGGTTTCAAGAGCCCTGTTCGCGTATCTGTTTCCCTTAGCGCCTCCAAGGTGGGAAGACTGCCCATGGAGACCTCTTCGAAAGCGCGCCACGCCGCACTGATCGCGTCATGATCGTTTCCATCGCGGAAGACCTTATCCTTGCTTGGTTTCCAACCGCGCCGTCGGTGACCAGGGTGTCGCGGGCCTTACTGCGGGCTGGCGGCCAGCCGCTCCATCCACCCTACGCGATGTTCGCCGACGCCACGCTGGACGACCCATCGTCCGGCATTGTCCTCCTGGCCCGCCGCTCCGCCGAAACGGATGAGCTCTCGCTCGTCGAGAACGGCGTCGAGCACCTGGCCGCGCCAAGCGATGCGTCGTCCACGCTGTCCGAGTTGGCCCGACGGCTATCACCGTCGGCCCGCGCGAACGTGTTGCTGGAGCTCCTCACCACTGTCCCGGCGCATTTCCGCGAGAACAGCCAGGCGCTCTCGAACGCCATCGGCCAGCTGCTCGATGCGAGCGGGATCGCCAAACCGGCCGTCGCCGGCGCCTATGCCATCGGCGATGCCGAGACGCTGGTCAGGCTCGTGCCACCAACTGGAACGGCCGCCGACGGCGGGTATCGGATCACATCCGACGGCGTGCGGCGCGAGCGTGGGCCGGTTGATGACGATGGCGCGGAGCAGCATTGGATTCTGGGCTCGATCGTGCAGGGCGGCTCTGTCCCGGACCGCCTTGTGGGTTTCGCCGGCGGCGGGGTTTGGCATATCCGACTGGACGCAATTCGGCCTAAGCCCGCCGCGGCGCTGTTCGGCTATCTAGAGACCCTCAAGCCGGGTAGCGCCATGCGGTTCGTCCGGGGGCTCCGACGATGGGATGCCGCCATGGAGCGATCCGCCAAGGTCCGGGCGCTGATCGAGGACTGCGTGATTTTCTTCGGCGGCGGAACACGGAATGCCGAAGGCCGAAGCGTGAAGCCGTTCGCTTATGGCATTGAGGCCGCGGATCCGATCCCGGGCGGTGGCGTGTTGGTCAGAGGGTGGCTGTTTGACCCCCATGACCGCCTCGATCGGATCGAGGCGGTCGATGCCACCGACGCTCGATTCCCGCTGCCACGGCTGTGGCCGACCCTACATCAAGATGCCTCGGAGCGCTGGAAGCGCGCGGGTCTCCCGGTGCCGGAACGCGCGGGTTTCGTGGCCTTCGTGGATGGTGGGGTGCCGGGACCGTGGGGCGTCGATATCGTCCTCAAGAGCGGCGCACGGATCGCCACCTCCGTTCCCCCGGCCGATCCTGATCCGAGGCGGGCGCGGGACGCGATTCTGACGGCGCTGCCCGCGTCGGCGGAGATCGATGGTGCCCTCACCGAGGCGATCGCGCCGGCGGTCGAGCGTCTGCATGCAGAGCATATGTCCCGATATCCCGTGGACGCTCGCTCGCGGCCGCTGATCCGGATTGGGCAACCGCCGCTCAATCCCCGTGCCTCGGTGGTAATACCACTCTATCGCAATCTGAATTTCCTCGGCTTTCAACAGGCGGCGTTTGCGCGCGATACGGCGTTTGCCGATGTCGAGATCGTCTACGTGCTCGATTCACCGGAGCAGGTGGGGTTCCTGGAGGGTCTGCTGCGCGGCGAACACTTGATTTACGGTCTGCCGGTCACGGTGGTGGTACATCCGGTCAATTTGGGTTTCGCGGCGGCGGCGAACAGCGGAGCGAGGGTGGCGCGCGGCCGTGATCTGGTTCTGATGAACTCCGACGTGGTGCCGGAGACCTCTGGTTGGCTGGAACCCCTACTCGCCGCGCTGGACCGCCCTGGGGTAGGCGCGGCGGCTCCGCAGTTGCTTTATTTCGATGATTCGCTCCAGTTCGCGGGCATGTACTTCGAGCGCGATGCCGATGGCTGCTGGTTCAACCGCCATATCGCCAAGGGCTATCCGCGGACGTATCCGCCAGCCAACAAGCCACGCGAGGTTCCGGCATTGACCGGCGCTTGTCTTTCGATCCGGCGCCAGCTCTACGAGCGGATGGGCGGTTTCGATGAGGCCTTCGTGATCGGGGATTTCGAGGATTCGGAGTTCTCGCTCAGGCTTCGAGACGCGGGGTTGAGTTGCTGGTACGAACCGTCCGCGGCACTCTATCATGTGGAGCGGCAGTCCATTGAGCAACATGCCGCCCATGGTAAGAGTGTCGCGACCATGGTCAACCGCTGGCGCCAGCAGCGGTTGTGGGACGAGGCTATCGGAATGCTTATGGCCGATGCCGGAAACCGGTGGGGATTGCCGCCCACCCTTATGCCGGAGATCGAGCGCCTGACATGACGCAGGCACGGGTGGCGGACAAGCTGATGCTGGCCGGTGCGGCAGCGTTGCCGCGAGGGCCGGGTCTGCCGATCGAAATCCCGCGTTTGCTGCTCGCGATCCACGAGCAACGCCCGGACTTGGCCGACCGATTTGATCTCGCAACGCCGGCCGGGCGCGCCGACTACATCGTTTGGTGCCTGAGCGACGGCCGAAGCGACTATATCGCGGTTTCGGAGCTCGCGCGGTCTGGTGCCTTCGCAGGACTGAACGAGCCTGATCCGGACTGTTTGCTTGAAGAACCGACACCCGTCACCGGGCTTATGCGCCTTGCCTGGCGCCTCAGGGACGACGTGCGGCGGGCCTTTCCGCTGCCGTCGGCCGCCGAGGGGTTCGTGTGGTGGTTCTTCCTGCATGGAGCGAGGGAACTCGGATTTGATGGGTTGGTCGATCAGTTGGCACGTGACGATTTGAACCATCCAGTTCTGCCGGCGGATGATCCCGGGACTCCGCCGATCACCCGTCTGATGCACCATCTCTGGAAGGCTCGGCCGGATCTGCAGGAGGCCTTCGATCCGCGTCAATCGGAGCAACGTTGCGGCTTCGCGCGTTGGTTCCTGACGGTTGGGGTTCATGAGCACGACCTATCGTGGTTAATCGGTCCGGAGCAGACTGCCTGGCTGCACGCCCCGTGGTCAGCTTCACCGGATAGCGGTGTGTCGAACCTGATGGCGGAGACCTGGCGTGCGGATGCCGATCTTCGGTTACGCTTCGATCTCTCGAACCCGTCGGACGCCGAAGCGTTCGTCGGCTGGTGGAAGACTCATGGCGCCGGCCATCGGCCGGAAGATCGCGACGCGGTCGGGCCCAGCCCCGCCTACGAAGCCCGAAGTGGTGTCGATTTGGTCGGCTACACGCGCGGCGAGCTGGGAATCGGCGAAGACGTCCGGATGCTGGCGCGCGCGTGTGGCTCGGCGGGCGTGGCACATGCCGCGGTCGACGTGCGGCCGGACCCGTCGGTTCGGCAGGGCGACCGCCGGTTGGATCGGATACTCGTCAAACGGCCATGCCACCGGGCAGTTGTCTTCGCCATGACGGGCGTCGAGATGGTCCGGGTGGTGGCGATGCGCGGCTTCGCCGAATTACAGGGGCGTTACGCGATCGGCCACTGGCCTTGGGAGTTGCCTGCCTGGCCACAACGCTGGGAGGGCGCCTACGATCTCGTGGACGAAATCTGGACGACCTCCCGCTACACCTACGAAGCGTTCGCCGGACGCGCACCGGTGCCGGTTCTAGTGATGCCGCCGGCGGTCGAGCTTCCGCGAAATTATCGAGCGTGGCGCCGGGCGGAGTTCGGCCTGCCGGAGAGCGCGTTCCTCTTTCATTTCAGTTTCGATTTCCTATCGTACCCGCACCGTAAGAATCCATGGGCCTGTATCGACGCCTTCCGCCGTGCTTTTCCCTCGAAACGCGAGCCCGTCGGTCTGGTCGTTAAGGCTATGCGGGCAGACCACCAGAGCCCGGCTTGGCGTCGGTTGCAGCGCTTGGCCCAGGGGGATCCGCGCATCTTCCTGATCAATCAGACCATGCCCCGGGCAAAAACGATTGGCCTGATGGCATCCACCAATGCCTATCTGTCGCTGCACCGAGCGGAGGGGTTCGGGCGCGGGCTCGCCGAAGCGATGCTGCTCGGCCGGCCGGTCATCGCGACCGGATACTCCGGCAACGCGGACTTCGTGACCGAGACCACCGGGTTTCCGGTCGATTATCGACTGGTCCCGGTCCGCCCGGGGCAGTATCCGGGCAGCGAGGGCCAGCATTGGGCCGACCCGGAGATCGACCACGCCGCCGAACAGATGCGCCGCGTGTACGAGGACGAACAAGTCGCTCGTTCGATCGCCGAAGCCGGTCGTCGGCACGCCCATGGGATGTTTTCTCCGGCGGCGGCAGGAAGGCGCTATCGCGCCCGCCTGGAGGCGCTCGGGTTGGTGGATGCCGCGGCGGACGGGGGCTGATAGCGGACGCTCTCGAGGCGGAACAAGACCGGCCTTGGGTCACGGTCACCGGGGGCGGTGATCCACGGACCCTCCGGTGCAATCTCGATCGTGTCGCACCCAGTCGCGCCGCCCGGAAGGTCGATCACCCACGCGAAGCCCCCGGTCTTCGGAAGCGTGAAGAAGGCAAACGCATCCACTACGGTCTTTGCACCCGCAGGCGTGCGTCGTGACCGTGCCGCGACGGGGCAAGGTGCGGCGAGGACGCCGTCCGTGTTGCCGGTCAACACGACCCGTCCACCTTCGGCGATGCGGCGGCCGCGGAGCTGGAGACGTCCGATCACCGCGCCGTCCGGCCTGACGTCGAGCCGCATCCATTCGGGTGCCAGTGAAGGCCGGCGGGCCAGCCGAGCCGGCCAGGCATCGTGATCGAGAGCCCCCAGGCTGGCCATCGCGGGCGGGGTGGGGTCTTGATGCGAGAAGGCCGCACCGTTGCTTGGGGCATGCTGGGATTCGGCGGCGGCGAGGATGGTGACGTGCCCGCGGTTCCAACGGGCGATGAGGCCGGGGTCGCCCGCGAACCCGGTTTCCGGCCACGCGGCGAGATGGCCGTCGGGATGGCGAATCGCGGACGGCACCGTCAGCGTTCGAATGGGTGATGCGAACGCACTCAGCGCCTGGGTCACGGCTTGCGGAAACAACCGGACGCCGATCGGTACCACCAGGGCGGGCCGTCTGCGGTCGACGCGCGCGGCGGCGAATGTCGGCTGGGTGCCCGCACCGGTCGGAACGGCGAGGCTCTTCGGAGGATCGACCAAGGTCACGGTCCCCACGGGCCTAAGTATCATCGCCGCGTCGACGGAGCGCCGCCAGGTCTCCAGTCGTTGTCCTGGACGTCCGGTCAGAATCAAGTCGAATGGCCTGGAGGACAGCTCGGTCGGCGTCAGGTCGACGGCTAGCCCGCGGGAGACGGTTAGCCAAAGTTCAGCGGCACCGTGGGTCTCGACGATCGTGGACACCGAAACGCCGCTTGGCGGCGGCATTTCGGCGAGGATGCCGGTAGCTGTCTTTAGGACGATTCCGCCACTCGACGGGACCGGCCCAATCGATCGCACCAAGACATGGAGATATGATACCCGCTCCCGATCCACGTGAACCGGGCCGCTGTCATATCGGCTCGCGGGAACCACCGGGCGCTCGATGAGCATCCGACAGCGCAGCGCCTCGAGTGTTTGATCGAGGGCGGCAGGCGATCGGTCGGTCGGCGCGTGACCGAGCGATTGCATCAGCGGCGCTAGATCGGTTCGTGTCGCCTGGCGCGGTGAGGGGGACGTATCGGTCAGTTCTAGCCAGAGATCGACGGAAGGCAGAGCGTCCGGTGTCGGCACCACTCTGACATGGGGCCCGGTGGGCGCCGTCGGCAGGAGACCCGCCGGCGCGACTATCCAGAATTCCCAGCCCGGTGCTCGGTCGGTCAATCGGATAAGCGTGTCTACGAGGCTCGTGTCGGCGCCACTCAGATCCGCCCCGACCATCGCGGTGGCCGGAGCAGGCAAGCGCGGCTGACCTTCCCGGGCGCGGCGGAGATAGTCATGGTAGGCGCCGCACAGCCGGCCGTCGGTGATCGCAGCCATCACCTTCGGGTATCGCTCCAGGTACCAGCGAGGATCGAAGTCGGCGTTGGGGTGCCGCCCCTCGCGACTTCCGATGGTCACGAAGTGGCTAAGTGCGGTGTCCGGTCCCACGACGGTACCCGGCAAATCCGGGTGGGCACCGACATACCAATTCGGGTCGAACCGATCGGCGGTGCGACGATAATCGATGGGGCGGCGGGCTGACACGGATCCGAAGCCGGGCTCGGCTTAACCGAACGCGGTGCGTATTCGCGCGGCAAGGCTGTGGGCGTCCAGCCGGTGGTACTCCAGCACCTCATCATTGCGTCCGCACGCTGGAACCCCCTCGACCGCGAAGTGATGCAGGCGTGGGGGGCGCGGCAGAGCGCCGATATGTAAGGCAAGGTAGCTGCCGAGCCCTCCAAGCGTGTAGTGATTGTCCAGCACGAAGACGTGACCCAGGCCGGCCACCGTTTCAGCCAACCACTCCGGGTCGACCCGATTGAGCCACGGCAGGTCGATCACCTTTACCGACGGTCCGCCCCCCTCCGCACAGTACTTGGAAGCCTTCAGAGCTTCCGCCAGGAAGATTGGGCCGTAGGCGAACAAGACCGTGTCGCTGCCATCGAGCAGCGTTGTTCCCTGTCCGAGATGGAGAGCGTAGTCGGCCGGAATCTCGAAATCGCGTTCAACCGGCAATGGGCAAAGCCTGATGTAGGCACCGGCCTCGTTGTCCGTTAGGCACCATCGGGTCAGCGCCTCACACTCTGCGGCGAAACCAGGCTCGACCACGGTCATGTGGGGCATCGACGCCATCACCGCGATATCCCTGGTGCCCTGATGGCTGTGCCCGGGGCCGGCGGGGATCAACCCGGCCAGCGACCCCATGTAGACGATTTTCCGGCGTTCGGTGGCGGCGTTGTAGATTTGTTCGTTGGCGCGCGGCGTCAGGAAGCAGGCGAAGGAATTGGCGACCGGCAGCATGCCGCCGATCGCCAAACCGCACCCCTGCGAGACCATGTCCTGCTCGGCGATACCGCATTCCACGAACCGGTCGGGGAACCGGTCACGGAACGGAATTAGCCCGGTGTCGAGAAGCAGGTCGGCATCGAGCGCGACGATCCGCTGGTCGGACTCGGCGCACGTCATGAGGGTCTTGGAATAGCTGTCGATCATACGCTCGCGCGGCCCGGTCGGAACCGGGGCCGCCGCGCCGGTTTCGATCGCGGTCGGATTTGCGTCGGTGATGCCCAACTCGGCCAGCCGGGTCAGCACGCGGTCCCAGATCTCGTCGGCACCCCGGTGGTAGTCGTCCGTCGACGGCGCCCCGCTGTGGTAGCGGTAGAAGAACTGGTCGTCGGTCATGGCGGTGTGTTCCATGAAGGAAACACCCTTGCCCTTGATGGTGTCCGCCAGGATCACCGATGGCCGTGAGGTCTCGGCCTCGGCGTTTGACAGCGCGTTGCGGATCGCCGCCATCTCGTGCCCGTCGATCCTTTGGGTGTGCCAACCGAAGGCTTCGAATTTCCTCTCCAAGTCGCCGGGGTCGCTGGTCCTGACCAGGTGGGTATCGGATTGCAGTTTGTTATGGTCGACAATCACCGTGACCCGGTCCAGGGCTTGGTTGACGGCGGATGGCAGAGATTCCCAGATCTGTCCTTCCTGCAATTCGCCATCGCCGGTCAACACATAGACACGGCGATCGCGCCGGGCGAGGCGGTCGGCCAGGGCAATTCCCTTGGCCTTTGAGATGCCCATGCCGAGCGAACCGGTGTTGGTCACGACCCCTGGGGTGTCGATGTCCGGGTGGCCGGGCAGTCCGTTCAACCGACGCAACAGATCGAGCGAGTCCTCCGGAAGCCGGCCCAGCGCGATCATCACCGCGTATAGCCCGGGTGAATCGTGTCCCTTGGAGGAGAAATACAGATCGCCGTCCGGCAGACCGTCGCCCCGCATTGTTTCGAGATGCAGCCACGATACGAAATCGAGGCTCGAGAAGCTCGACCCGATGTGGCCGGAGCCGGCCCGCGCAATCATGTAAAGAGCATTGAAGCGCGCAAGGTCCGCGAACGCCGAGGCTTTCACCTCTGGGCTACCGTTGCTACGCCGCACCCGGTCGAACAGACTCTTGTCCGCGCGGAAGAGGCGGCCTTCGACCGCCTGAGTGATCAGGTCCCCCAAGACGTCTCTCCCTCGGTATGCCGGGCGGCAAGGTTACGGCTGGGCTCCAAACGCCGGCATCGTGATCGGCGGTAGAGTCGCATCGCCATGGTTCATTAAGTGGTTCACGTACCACCAATCCTCTTCAGTGTTTACGTCGAGCCCCTCGTCGCCTTCGGTGAAGAATGGCATCAGCACCTCGCCAGCAATGGTTCCGCCATCCATGGCCACCCGGCTCCAGGCGATCTCAAGGCTGGCATTCTGAACATAAACGACCGGCAATGCCGCGTACTGACTCGAGTGCCAGGGCTGTTCCGCCGGCCCCATCGGCAGCAACGGATGCATTCGGCGGCCGCGCACGACCCACATCTTGCCGGGATGTTGATTGCACTTCTCCACCGCACGCAAGGAATCAGTCCCTGTCTCCGCAAGGAATTCCGTCCATGCCCGACGGATCGTCTCGGATTTCCGGAACGGGCTGGTAGGTCGGAGGATGCTGAAGGCGTCGAATGTGCGGTCGGCCGAGGCAAGCGTCATGAGGGCGTAGCTCACCCACGCGATATCGGGGGACGTGTCGCCGGATATTTCCATCGGCCGGAGGAACGGAACTTCAGCACCATAGTGTCGCGCGATCGCGGCATAGTCTTGCGAGTCGGTCGCGACGATCACCGAGTCGAAGACTCCGCTGTCGATCGCTGAGCGGATCGAGTAGGCCAAAAGAGGGTGGCCCGAAAGCAGTCGAATGTTTTTGTCCTTCACCCGCTTAGAGCCGGACCGGGCTGGTATAAATGCCACGCAGGACGGGTTGCCGTTCATCTTTGAAACACGGTTTGTATCACCTGCGAACCACAATAGTGGCGGCTGTACTGGGGGGTAAATCGACCTCTGGAACTCACCATGCCGTCCACCCGCCGTCGGCGACCAGATTGGAACCGGTTACGTAGCGTGAGGCGTCGGACGCCAGAAACAGCATAACGCCGTTGTAGTCGCGCTCATCCGCCATCCTGCCGAGCGGCACTCTTGGCTCGTAGGCGGCCAGAAACTCCGGATCCTGTCCGTTGAAAACACCCGCGAGAGTGACGGTGTTGACCCGGACGCCGGCCCGGCCCCAGTAGGTGGCGAGATAGCGGGTCAGATTGTACAGCGCCGACTTCGAGGCTGAATAGGCGACCGGCTTGTAGAACTCTTCGCCACGGTGGCGGCGGTATTGGTAAAGCGACTGATCTGGCGACACCAACCCGTAGATCGACGCCACGTTTACGATCGATCCCCTACCGGCCTCCGCCATGGCACCACCAAAGACCTGGCAGCACAAAAACACACCTTCCGCGTTCACCGAGAAGACGCGGCGCCAGGATTCCTGCGGATAGGTCTCGAAGGGTCCATTCTCCTCCAGCGCGGCGTTGGGTGGAGAGTCCAGCGCCGCGTTGTTGATCAGAATGTCAGGTATTCCGGCTTCGGCTTGGATTCGCGCGAGCGCGTCCTCGAGGGAGTCTCGATCCGTGACATCGGCCGTTACGCCGAACGGGCAGGCGGGCGAGCCGACGAGATCGGGGAAAGCCCGCGCGACCGCGGCCTGATCCGCGGCAAGATCAAGGGCCGCGACACGCGCTCCGGCCCCAGCCAGGGTTCGGCAATACTGGCGCCCCAATTGACCCAACCCGCCGGTGACGACGGCGACGCGGCCCGTTACATCGAACAGATCGAAGGGCGACCGAATGCTGGACGGGTCCCGCTCACGACGATCCCCGTCGCTCATCGATCGTTGCTGGTTGCCGGCACAGCAATCTCGTTTGTCGGCAGTTGGTCTTCTTGGAACAATTGGTCGTGTTTCATCGGACGAGTCAGCCGGTACCCGATCAATTCTTCCATCCGATAGGGCGGGAGGCCACCGCCTGGACTGCGGGCCTCGATATCGCTCGGTCCTAGGATGTGACCCGCGGGCAGGTTCCGCGCCGCCACGAGGCTCTTTGCCATCTTCCGAATCGGCTCTTCCTCGCTTTGGTATTGTCGCTTAACCCCGTCGCCCATGGCTACACGGGCGCGCCGAAGATCGCGGACCAGTTTGGTCAGACCTTGTCTCTCAAGGGAGAAGGCATGGTCGGTTCCCTTCATCGCCCGGTTGAGCGTGAAGTGCTTCTCGATAATCCGCGCGCCCAGCACGTATCCGACCAGTGCCATCGCGATGCCGCTGTCGTGCGAGGACAGGCCGATCTGGATGTCCGGGAACTCCTCGCGGAACGTTTTGATGACGTTCAGATTCAGTTCCTCGAAGGCAGGCGGATATCCAGACGTGCACTGCAATATGGCGAAATTGGAGTTGATTGGCTTGAGAACATGATAGGCGCGCCTGACATCTTCCATGGTGCCGCCGCCGGTCGACAGGATCATCGGCTTGCCGAAACCCGCAATGTACGTAATCAGCGGGATGTTGGTTAGGTCGCCCGACGCGATTTTGTAGGCCGGCATGTCCAGGTCGTGCAGGAAGTCGGCACTGGGCTTATCGAAGGCGGTCGAGAAGAACAGCAGGCCGTTCTTCTGAGCGTGTTCGCGCAAGGCGACATATTCGTCCCGCCCGAATTCCAGAAACTCACGATGCGCGCCATATGTCGCCGCGAAGGCATTTTCACTGTTGTAGTTTGAATTGAACATATCGTCGACGAACAGTGCGCGATTGTCGCGCTTTTGTAGCTTTACGGCCATGGCGCCGCAGGCTGCGGCAGCGTCCACGAGTTCGAGCGCCTGGTCGAGACGCCCTTGATGATTATGACCGATCTCCGCGATCACGAAGCAATCACTATCGTCGCCGATGACGTGATTTCCCAGTGTGAAAGTTCGTCCCATACCTCTCCCCCGCAACGAAGCTCATCCCTATTGGACGCTTAGTATATCGATCTAGTAGCTTCAGCACCGCGTTGAAATCGTGTTATTGAGATAAAGCTTTCTTGGCCGTGCAGTTTTCACAGGAGCCGTGCAGTTTCCGCAGGAGGGACTAGATGATCAACGTCCTGCCGGATCGGACTGCAGCACTGAATTTCGGGGAAGCCGGTCCGTTCACGCCTGAACGTCGCGACCTTCTGCCCGATTGGCGCAACATCCTGCGGCGGGAATCCCGTGCCTGGGCCTTGGCACGGGCCGAGGCAGCCGGAGGACCTCGCGTCTTGATCCCGACGCTGGTCGGCGGGTTGGCGCACGCTGGTGTCGTCGAGAGTCTTCTGGCCGTTGCCTTGACGCTGCGTGGTGCCGCGGTTGAGTTTCTATTATGCGACGGTGCTCTTGGTGCGTGCCAGTTGGCGTTGCACGGCGCGACTGTTTCCGCCGAACGGCTGGCAGCGGGTGAATTGGATCGAGTGCTGTGCGGCGCTTGCCACTCGGTCGGTGTCCAGACTCTCGAGGGGCTGGGCCTGCCGATGCACCGGCTTTCCGGCCTGCTCGAACCGTCGGACCGGCGGGCAGCCGAGGCGGAGGCGGCCTCGGTACCCTACGCCGAGATCGCGGGATACACCCGCGGCGGCCTGCCCCTGGGCGAGCACGCGTTGGCTGGGACCTTGCGGTTCTTCGCCGTCGGAACCCTCGATGACGAACCGTTGGCCGCGCCGGTATTGCGGCGGTATCTGGCGGCGGGGCGGCTGACCGCCCGAGCGTTGAGGCGGTTGTTGGCCGGCCGTCGGATCGACCGATCGGCGTTCCATCACGGCATCTATGTGCCGCAGGGGGTGGTCCGTGCGGTGCTGGCGGGAGCCGGTGTCCCGCTTGTGACCTGGAATCCGGCGTACCGCAGGAGCTGCTTCGTGTTCAGCCACGGCGACACCTATCACCACACGATGCTGGACGAACCTGTGGGCGCCTGGGAACAACTCGTCCTGGACAGCGACGACCGGGCGACGCTCGCGAGCTACCTGAGCAGCCGGCTTGATGGCGCGCGCGACTGGATTTGGTACCATGAGAGCCCGGAAAGCGATCTGGATTCATTTGTCGCGCGAAGCGGTCTTGATCTCGATCGCCCGGTGGTCGGCGCTTTCTCGAACGTAATGTGGGATGCGCGCCTACATTTCCGCTCTAGCGCCTATTCCGATCAAATTGACTGGTTGGTCGACACGGTCGCCTGGGCGGGCGCCCGACCCGAGGTTCAGTTGGTGATCCGGGTGCACCCAGCGGAGATTCGGGGCACCGTTCCATCCCGCCAGAGGCTCGTCGACGTCCTGCGGGACCGGATTGGACGGCTCCCACGGAACCTCGTGCTCGTCGCGCCCGATGATCCGGTTAGCAGCTACGCGCTGGCGGCGCTGTGCGCGCCTGTCTTGGTGTTCGGCACGAAGGCGGCGATCGAGTTCGCGGCCGCGGGATTGGATGTGGTGACCGTCGGTGATGCGTGGACCCGAGGTAAGCGTGTGACCCGCGATCCGGGCGGGCCTTCGGAATACCGTAAGTTGCTCCTGTCGTTGCCCAGCGCAGCGCCATCCGCGTCACGGATCGAGCGGGCGCGACGCTATGCTTACCATGTGTTTCTGCGACGCATGATCCCGCTTCCAATGTTTACGTCGACCGGCGACGACCCGCCGTTGCGCGTGGCATTCGAGACTCTGGACGCTCTCAGACCAGGCCGTGACCCAGGGCTTGACGTTGTGTGCGACGGCATCCTGCATGGACGGCCTTTCGTGTACGATGCACAACGCTATGGCCCCGCCGACGGCCATCTTTTGGCGCTGTGAGCCTCCGGATTGATCTTGGCGGTCACCAAGCCAGCGCGTCCCGGCGGCGCGCCCGCGCCTTCCGTGAACTGGCCGAGTTGACTGAAGGGTTGCCGCTCTCCCGGCTGGACGTGGTCGCGGCCGGTGAAACTGCATTTGCCGCACGACTCGTGGTGTCACCTGGCATTGCGGTCACCCGACAAGGACGGACACCTGCCCCGACCGTCGAGTTCCGTCCGTTTGGAGAGGCCAACCCATCCGAGTTGTGCGGCGCAACCGTGTTGGTTGAACCTTGCAATCTCGGTCGGATCGCCGATGGCGAAGAGGGGCCGGCGTGGAGCGATTCGATCTGCGGCAGGCGGCTCAGCTCATTGACCAACGCAGGGCAAGTATTCTGGCGCACAGCAGTGGATTGGCAAGCTGACGTTCTGTGTGACCGCTTCGGCGTGCCGCCGGCCCGTATCGTGAGCCTACCGGCGACGGCCGCGGTCCCGGCTCTAGATCGCCTTGCGGCGATCCGTTTGCCGCGATCCTTGCCCGACTCCTATACGCTGTGCTTGACACCGGTTGGTCCGGCGGCCGACTTCTCGATGCTCATTGCGGCACACGGCGCGGCGGCGCCGGAGGTTCCGCCGTTGATCATACTCGGGGTGGACGATGAGTCGTGGCTTCCCGCTCTCAGACAGTCCGTCGCACGGGTGGGCTCAACCGGTCAGGTATTCGTATTGCGTGATCTCGATCCGCTCAGCGATCTCGCCGCGATCGCCAGGGCGCAGGCGGTGGTAGCCGTCGACCGGCATCCCGCGCATGCCGTCCGATTGCGCCAAGCCGCAGCTCTGGGCCGACCGGCGGCGATCCGAAGGCATCCGGGACATACCGCTTGGATCGAGGGCGGGCATCGGTACGATGACGATATCGATAGCCTTCGGGCGGCACTACGTGAGCCATCACCGATACGGCTCAGGACCTTGATCGAGCATCAGGACGAGCGCCCATTGGTTTCATGGTTGGTCATGCGGTTGGCGGACTAGAGCTGGATCAGCTTACCTCCGGTCACGGGCGTGATCGGAGGTAAGCTGTGAATCCGCCTCTAATCAAATTATTAGAGCCGGATCAGCTTAATCTGGATCATGATGTGATTCAGATTACGTTGATCGTGCTCTAGCCGGTTTCGGCGAGAACTGAAGTGGCTGCCTTGATCGAAATGATTATTGGATGGGCCGAGATGGCACTTGACGGATTCGGGCTTTTGCGCGAATCCGTCGACCGCTGGCGTCGTTGGCGCGCTCGGCGGTCGGCGAAGCGTCAGAAGAAGCCCCCACCGCCGTGACCGCGCGCCGCCGTTTTCCCGCCAGCGAGGCGAACAGGGCCTGATAGTCGCTGGCGCACGAGGCGGCGTCTCTCGGCGTCGGTGCCTGCTTTCGCAGTTCGTTCCAGCGCCCTCGGGTTTCGATAGCTTCGCGCATTCGGTCGGCGAGCGCACGGGGATCACCGACGGTGAACTGCAGGCCGTCGACTCCATCACGAACGCTTTCGGCCATGCCGCCGATTCCGCTGCAGATCGGTGGTCGGCCATGGTGGAATGCCTCGTCCAGGACAAGCGGTGCATTCTCCCACCACAGTGACGGCATCACAATCCAGTCGGCACGGGCCAAGCGTTCGGGCAACTCATGCTGCTCGTACCCGCCGAGCATGCGGGCATGCCCCCTGCACTCACCGATCAGTGCCTCGATCTCCGCCTTGAAGGAGTCGGTCTGGAACTGTGGTGCTCCATGGATCGCAAGTTCGATGTCGCCGAGACCACCATCGGCCAGAAGAAGTTTGACGGCCTCGAGCGCGATCTTCTGTCCTTTTGCCGGGCTAACGTTGCCGAGTACGGCGAAGCGTGAGCGTCGTTCACCTCCGCGCAGCGTACGGCTTGGCATGGAAGGCCCTAAGTCACGGCCGTTGCGGACTACGGTCAAGCGCTCGGGGGCGATACCCCAGGCGATCAGTCGATCGCGCATGAACGCGCTCGGTGCGACCAGATGATCGACAGCGGCAAAATGGTTTTTGAGGTTGAGGTCGCGAAGCTTGAACGATCCGGCCGGGATGTTCGGGAAGCATGCGTGGCAGGCGTCCGGAGAGGCCTGATAGCACAGCCGATAACTTCCAACCTTCGCCATGATGCCGTCGTGGTGGCAGACGGCGTAGTAGTCGTGGACCGTCAGCACGATCAAGGCGTCCGGCAGGCAGCGGCGCAAGAAAGGCAGAAGCTCGCTGCCGAATCCGAGAAAATGATGGAGGTGTACTATCTCCGGCCGAATCGACATCAGCAATTCGCCCAGTTCGGAAAACACCGCGATCTTATCGCGCTGTAGGTGGTGGAAATTGTCATACTGGCCGATCCGCACAAGATACTCGGACTGGGTGTCAGGCAGGGACTGAAGCGCCGTGCCGGGATTAGCGAGGCGCTGATCACGCGTGGCCGCGGCAAGAAAATGCGCCTCCCAGCCCGCGACGTCTCGCCAGTAGCGGAACAACCCATGAGCGACGAACTCGGTGCCGCCCGGATGAAAGCTGGGGTGATTGTGGGCAATCACCAGGAGTCGCGAGGACGCGGGCATTGTCAGGGACCGAACAGCTTAGGGTTCCCGCATAGCCGACTCGGCGGCCAGCGCGAGCGGAGAGAGCAGATAGTCGAGCACGGTTCTCTCACCCTTCACTATCATCACTTGGGCCTGCATGCCGGGGTAAAGCTCGATATCACCAAGTTTTTCAACCTGCTCCGCGGGCAGGACAATCGTCGCGGAGTAGTATGTCTTCTCGGTGTCGGGAGGGGACGTAAGGTCGGCGGACACCAGGGAGACCGATCCTTTTAGCAATGGCGTGGTCCTCACGTTCAATGCGGATATGCGGACCTTGGCGAGCATTCCGATGGTCACATTGTTGATATCGTCCGGCATAATCTTGGCCTCGATGATCAACTGATCATTGTTCGGAATGATGTCCATCACGGACTCTCCGCCGAACACGATCTGCCCTTCGTTGAAGACTTCCAAATTGACGACCGTCCCTTCCTGTGGGGATCGTAACGTGAAGTGCTCGAGGGTGTTGGAGGCGCTGCCCAGCTGTTTCTCGAGCTCGATCAACTGACTTTGCAATTCAACGATGCGGTTCAAGGCAACGTTCCGCACTTGCTCGTCGATGTCCAGCAATTCGACCTGTGCCGCGCCAATCGCCTGCTGCAACTCAGCCCGATGGCCTTCAAGTTCGCTTAGTCTCCCTTTGAGGGCGATATGCTGGCGCCTGACCGACAGATAGCGGCTCTTCTGGATTAAATCCTTTTCCAAAAGAAATTCGACCGACTTCAGTTCGTCAGAGCTCAGATTGATCTGCTCGCGGGTGGACATGATTTGATTTTCCGTTGAGGCCACCCGGATCGCAAGCTGCTCCATTGAGGACTTGACGACGTCGCGCCGTGCCTTCACCGTCAACATGTTGGTTTCGAACAACTCTATCTCAGCCGACATTGCCGCTCGGACATTCGCGTCGTCCGCCTGCGCCATCAATGACGGGGGGAAAACTATCTCAGACTTGCCGGCGACCTCGGCCTGGTAACGAGCGTATTGAGCCTGAGCCGCGAGATACCGTTGTCGGAAGATGTCCACATTCGCGCTGGCCCGGGTCGGGTCCAGCTCAATGAGTGGCTGACCGACCAGGACCTTATCGCCCTCGGCGACCATGAGGCGACGCACGACGCCTGATTCCAGTGCCTTGATGGTTTTACGGTGGGTCTCAACACGCAACTGTCCCTTTGCCGATGTGGCGCTGTCGAGCTTCGCGAAGGACACCCACGCCGCCACGCCTATCAGCGAGAACAGCACGATCAAGATGACGAACGCCCGAACGTCGATAAAAGCCGGGCTGTTTTCCACCGGCCGATACCCGAGCGGTAGGGTACCGACCAACATCGAATTATTGGCCGACATTGTTATCCACCGCCTTGATCAAGCGGCGCTCCGGCGTCGGTGCTGGTAGCATCCCCAGCTCTTCCAGCGCCTTGTCGCGCCAGCCATAATAGCTGATCCGTCCCTCTTTCAGGACCAGTATCTTGTCGGTTGCCTGGAGCACGGAGAGGCGGTGGGTCACGACCACCACCGTCGCCCCTTCTTCGACCGTGGTACGTATCGCCCGAAGAAGGGCGGCCTCGCCCTCTTGATCGAGGTTCGCGTCCGGCTCGTCCAGCACAACGTAACGCGGCGGCCCGAATAGTGCGCGGGCAAGGGCAATCCGCTGGCGTTGACCGCCGGTCAACACGTAGCCGCTGTCTCCGATTGGCGTATCGTAGCCGAAGGGAAGGTGTCCGATCATCTCGTGCACGTCCGCCCGTTTGGCCGCGGCAATCACTTCGTCGATCGGCACGTCGAGGAAGCGCGAGATGTTTTGCCTGACCGTACCGTCGAGCAGCGCGACCGACTGTGGCATATAGCCCGTGAAGGCACCGAAGCTTCGCCGCTCCCACTGGTAGACGCTGGTGCCGTCGATCCGCACGGATCCGGAGGTTGGCGCGACGATGCCCATCAGCAGCCTTGCCAGCGTGGACTTGCCAGCGGCTGAGGGTCCCGCGATCCCGACCACTTCGCCCGGAGACATGGCGAACGAGATGCCGCGGATGACCGCGTGGGACAGTCCCGTCGGAATGTAGACAAGACCATCTACCGTCACGGCACCCGTCGGCCGGGGCATGGGCGAGTCGAGGCGGGCGTATCGCGCATCGACGACCAGATCTTCATTCAGCCGCGCCCAGGCGTTGCGCGCGCTGATCAGCTGCCGGTACGAGCCGATGACCTTGTTGAAGGGGCGCAACAACAATGCCGTGACAATGAAGGCTCCGAAAATCGCACCGGGGGATATTTGGTCGTTTAGCACCAGGATGACCGAAACCGTCACGACCACGACCTTGACGTAGAGCAAGAACGTTTTCGAGAATGCATTGATCACCGACAAACGGTCGTTGCCCTGTTCGGCCAGATCGAGGGCCTCGTCGTTTTCCTTCTGCCAGCGACCGATGATGCGGTCCGACATGCCCATGGCTTCGATGACTTCGGCGTTCCGCAACGAGTTTCCGATGGTGGCTGTCGCGGCCAGATTCTTCTTCCCCGCGTCGGTGAGGGATTTCTTGCTCATCACCTCGCTAAGATAGCCGAGCAGCACCATGATGGCGGCGGCGATGATGCCGATCACGCCGAGGTAGAAGTGGATGATGAACAGCACCGCGAAGAACACCGGCGACCACAGAAGCTCGAAACCGGTCACGATGCTCTCGCCCGCAATGAAACTGCGGATTTCTCCGATGTCCCGGAGCGATTGGGCCGTCTGGTTCCTCGAGGCGATCGCCTGACGAATCCCCGCCTCGATGGCGTCGATCCCGACACGGCGCGAAAACCACGTGGACATGCGTCGCAAAATCCGAGCCCGCGCGTAGTCGAGCGCGGTCGCCACGAGCAGCGCGAACAGCGTGATCGAGCCAAGGGCGAAAAGTGTGCCGAAGTTCCCGCTCGCCACGACGCGGTCGTACACCTGCATCATGTAGAGGGGCACGACGAGGAACGACACCGTGGTGAGGAGCGTTACAAACCCAACGATCAAGAGCGCGGGGATCGATTTGCGGATCACCCCCTTCAAGGGATTTTTTCCTGTGGCCTCCATCGACACGAACACTTCTCCGAGGTTCGGTGGCATCCAACCCGACGCCGGCAGCCCATAGAGCGTTACTCAATGACCAACGTTTATATCTATCGGGTTTTCCTTCCAAAATCCAGAGAAACGGTCGATATTCCACATCCCGAAGCCCATGGCGGCGCTGATCGGTCGGACCCGGGTCGGTTTCGATCGACCGGAAATCGGATTTAAGAGGAGAAGTATAATCGTGCGCTCCATCGGGTTAGCGGCGGTCACCCTTCAAGGGTTCATCGACGCCATCGAGCGTGGTGTCGTGTACGGCTGGGCTTGGAATCCGAGACAACCCATGGAACGCGTGGACGTCGAGATCCTGCACGGCGAGACCCAATTGACGACGGTGCGGGCCGATTTGTTTCGAGACGATCTGGTCGATCTCGAGATCGGCGACGGCCAGCATGCGTTCGAATACACCCTACCGGAGGAACTCATCGGCCGGATCGATCCGGCCGAGATCGAAGTCAGGTTCGCCGGGAGCGAGGTTCCGCTGCCCCGCATGCAGGTTCGCCCGCAACGTCGGGACAGACCCGATGGGCCGCCTCGCCCGGACGCAGAGATGATTGCGTCGCTTCAAGAACGCATCGCGATGCAAGAACGGGTCATCGCCGACATGAGCAATCTGCTCAGGGGCTTGGTCGAGCGCCTCCAGGACCTGTCGCCGCACGAGGAAAAACTGGACTCGACGCCTCAAGCTGAGAGTTTGTCCGCCGCAATCGGCAACCAGACCAAAATTCTCCAGGGTATGGAGATATACTTGGCGACGTTCGGTCAGAGTCTTCGGGATTTATCCGACCGACTTCCCTCGGAGCCTTCAGATAAGGGCAAGACCGGCAGTCGAATCCGCGTTATGGATCTGTTCTTCTTGCTTCTCATCGCCGGCGCGATCATATGGTTTGTGCTCGGGCTCGGGTATTTTAACTGAGCCCCGGCGATTGCGGACCGGTGAACGTACCAAAGATTGATACTTGGGGCCTTCGCCAATCCGTCACCGATCCGGCGGCGGGCTCGCTGATTGGCCGCACACCATCCCCCTCGACCAGAATGCCGTCCTTGGACATCAGGACTTGACCCTGCAAGTCGACGCCATTGAGCCTCCGGTGCTATCGGCCATTGAACCCGGACTGCGTCCGCCAAAAAGCGATCGCGTCGTGGAGCCCTCTGTTTAGATCAATCCGCGGACGGAAGCCTACCTCATGTGTTAGCCGTTCGACAGCCGCCACCAGGAACGGCGGGTCATCTGGACGATCGGGAAGGGCGCCGAAAGCGACCAGATCCGCCCGCCCGAGGATGGATCCGAGCGTCTCGACGACGTCCCGGACCGCCACCCCTCGCCCAGTCGCGACGTTCACGGGCCCGCCGACGCCACTCAAGGCAAGCGACGCAAGAGCCGACCCGGCGTCGCGGGCGTCCATGAAGTCGCGGGTCTGTCGACCGGAGGTGGTCTGGGTCATTTGGCCTGCCAGCAAGGCCCGGATCACGCTGGGCACGAGACGGCCCTGCTGTTCTCCTTCGCCGAACAGCATGAAGAGACGGGCGTGAGCGTGATCCGCGCCCGTGCTCTGACAGAACGACGTGACGATCTCGGCCGTGGCGTGCTTGGCGACGCCGTAGAGTGTGTGAGGGCGTACTGCGGTCGAATCTTCCCGGCACGGCGCCGCCTCGAGCACGCTCCAGTCATACTCGGCGCAGGTGCCGACGGTGACAATTCTCCGACCGCCGGCATCGATGAAAGCACGGGTCAGATCAAGGGTGCGCGCGGACCAGTCAAGATTGTCGGGGGCCGTCCAGTAACGACCGTGTTCGGTCGTCCACGCGGTGTGAATCAGAATCTCGGCGCGCGCTTCCCGGATCATCGCCCGCATGGCGTCCATTCGATCCAAGAGATCCGCTCGCATGCCATGCACGCCCAGCGGGAGTCGGTCCGGACGGCGGCTTATTCCGAACACCTCGTGGCCGGTTGTGAGCAGTGCCATCGCCGTTTGTCGACCGATGAACCCGGTCGCTCCCGTGAGCATGACCCGTGTCACGGATCGAAATCCGGGTAGCCCGCGTCGCGCGGCGCGATCACCGCCGGCCGTGCCGGCCAAACGATCCCAAATGCCGGATCGTCCCAGCGGACGCCGGTGCCCGCCGATGGCTGGTGATCCGCGTCCATGACGTAGTACACGACGCTGTTGCCCTCAAGGGTCAGGAACCCGTGAGCGACACCGGGCGGAATATACAGGGCGTGTCCGCTCCCTGCCGACAATTCGACGCCGTACCAGTCGCGGTATGTGGGCGAGCCCTGGCGCAGGTCGACAATCACATCGTAGACGGCGCCAGCGACACAGCAGACCAGCTTCGCCTCGGGGTGGGTAAGGCGCTGGTAGTGCAATCCCCGCAGCGTTCCCGTGGCGGCATTCGTGGAAATGCTGGTTTGCCGAACCGTCATCGGGATGCCGCCGCCGGCAAACGTCGACTGGCAGAACGACCGCTGGAAGGTTCCACGTTCGTCTCGAAAAACCTGTGATTCGATCAGTTGCGCCCCGTGTACCCGTGTCGGGCGGAACTCCATCAAATCAACTCCAGCTTAGGCACGGCGACGACGAAGCGTCCTCCCCACTCGCGAATGTGGCTCATGGACTGAACGATCTCTTCGCGGAGGTTCCAGGGCAGAATTAGAACGAAGTCGGGACGAGTCCGTGCCAGCTGATCCGGGGCAAGGATCGGGATGCGGCTCTGTGGCAGCAGGTGGCCCTGCTTGAGCGGATTCTGATCCACGACATAGTCAATGTCGCTCGGGCCGAGGCCGCAATAGTTGATAAGTGTGTTGCCTTTGGCGGCGGCGCCATACCCTACCACCGATTTCCCATTGCGCCGAACATCTCTGATGAATGCCAGGAGGTCGTCGCGAATCCTGTGAACATTGCTATCGAATGACGAGTATGTCGCCGCGCGCTCGATGCCGGCGGTGCGTTCCGCAGCCAAGGTTTTGTCAACCGCGCTGCTGGTCGGGTGCCCGGCGGTCATGTGGCAGGCGTAGACACGAAGGCTGCCGCCATGGGTCACCAAATGCTCGACGTCGAACACGCGCAGGCCATGCGCCTGAAACAGCCGCCGGATGAAACTCAACGAAAAGTACGAATAGTGCTCGTGATAGATGGTGTCGAACTCTGCTCCCTCGAGGAGGCGTTGCAGGTGCGGAACCTCGATGGAAACCACGCCCTCCGGCGACAACACTTCCGGCAGACCGCTGACTAGGGCGCCGGGGCAGGGTACGTGAGCTAGGACATTGTTGGCGACGATGAGATCGGCGAGTGCGCCATGGGTACGCAGCCGCTCTGCCATGGACCGATTGAAGAACCCGGTTTCCGTAGGGATGCCCGAAGCGCGCGCCAGGGCTGCTACGTTCTCCGCAGGCTCGACGCCGAGACATGGTATCCCGCGCTCGACGACATGCTTCAACAGGTAGCCGTCATTGCTGGCAATCTCGAGAACCAGATTGTCGGCGCCCAGTCCGAAACGTCGGACCGCGGACTCCACGAACCGTCCCGCATGCGCGACCCACGACGGCGAATACGACGAAAGATAGACGTAGTCCCGGAAGATCGTTTCCGGCGGCACCACATAGTCCAACTGGACCAGCCAGCAGTCGTGGCACACCACCGCCCTCAGCGGGTAGTGCCGCTCAGGCTGGTCGACCATGTTTGCCGAAACATAAGCATTTGCCGGTACCTGCTCGCCGAGGTCGACGACCAGAGAGTGCCGGGAAGCCCCGCAGAAGCGGCAGGTGAATGCCGGTTCCGCGGAGGTTAAGGCCATGTCTTCCATGCGGCTGCGCCTTCTTCCCACATCGCCGTGAGACGAAACTTGTCGCGCAGGGTGTCCATGCAGTGCCAGAAGCCATCATGGCGGTACGCGACGAGATCACCGTCGCGCGCCAGCCGCTCTATCGGCTCCCGCTCCCAGACGGTGTGGTCGCCGTCGACGTAGTCGAGCACCGAGGGGTGCAGGACGAAAAACCCCCCATTGATGTACTGCCCGTCGCCTTCCGGCTTCTCGACAAAGGCTTCGACGATCTCGTCACGGATCGCGAGACTGCCGAACCGGCCTGGCGGCCGAACGGCCGTCACGGTCGCCTTGCGGCCGTGTCGCCGATGAAACGCCATCAGGTCGGCAATATTCACGTCGCTCACGCCGTCTCCATACGTCATGAAAAACGGTTCGTTCGGCTCGAGGTGTTGGCGAATACGTAGCAGCCGTCCACCGGTATCGGTGACGTCGCCAGTGTTCACCAAGGTGACCTTCCAGTTGTCACTGTGCTGATTGTGGAATTCGAGGCGACCGGATGACAAATCCACCGTTACATCACTGCGATGTAACAGATAGTTGGCGAAATATTCTTTGACTACATATCCGAGGTAACCAAGGCAGATAACGAAATCAGTGAAATTGTGAGCCGCGTACATCTTCATGATGTGCCACAATATTGGCTCGTCACCGATGCGTATCATCGGCTTGGGGCGAAGGTCGGTTTCCTCCGACAGCCGGCTGCCGCGACCTCCGGCCAAGATGACCACTTTTGTCACTTATTCCCCCAATTCCAAAGGCTCCCTAGCTGGTTACTCGGCTGAGGTTGCCGTTGCAAGCGGATACGCGTCGCGAATCGCGGGTCCAGGGATCGTTCTGAGGGATCATTATTCCACGGGTAACGTCCGTTTCCGTGTCGTCCAGAGCGGTGGCATAGTCAGCTCCATAGATGGCAGTGCCTTGGTGCCGGTGCCGACATCGAGCAGGATATTGAGGTCCGGCACGTTGTCGTAGAGGGTGGGTGCCACGCGTAGCTTCAGCGGTCTTTTCGCTCCGAGCACGGCCGCGCTAAGCTGATTGTCTAACGGCGTAAGAGTGTCCAATCATGTCCAATCCGCCCCCCGCCCGTGTCGGCGATCCGGCCTCGGCGATCGACACGCCGGCGCTGGTGATCGACCTCGACGCCTTCGAGCGCAACCTGGATCGTATGGCCCGGTTCGCCCACGACACCGGCATCCGGGTGCGGCCGCACGCCAAGACCCACAAGTCCCCGGCGGTCGCCTGGGCGCAGATGGTGCGCGGCGCGGTCGGCCAGTGCTGTCAGAAGGTGGCCGAGGCCGAGGTGCTGGTGGCGGCGGGCATTCCCGACGTGCTGGTCTCCAACCAGATCGTTGGGGCGTCGAAGCTGGCGCGGCTGGCCGCACTGGCCAAACGGGCGCGGATCGGGGTCTGCGCCGACGATCGAATGCAGGTCGACGCCTACGCGGCGGCGGCCAGGGCGGCGGGGGTGACGCTGTATGTGTTGGTCGAGATCGATGTCGGTGCGGCGCGCTGTGGTGTGGCGCCGGGGGTTCCGGCGGTAACGCTGGCCGAGCGTATCCGCGATGCCGACGGCCTCGTCTTCGACGGCCTTCAGGCCTATCACGGCTCGGCCCAGCACATCCGTGGCCATGGCGAGCGCAAGGCGGCGATCGATACCGCCGCCGAGGCGGTGCGCGTCACCACCGACGCCCTGGCCGCCGCTGGGTTTGAGTGCCGGACGATCGGCGGAGCCGGAACCGGTAGCTATCGGTTCGAAACCGCGACCGGGCTGTGGAACGAGCTGCAGCCTGGTTCCTACTGTTTTCTCGATGCCGACTACGCCCGCAATCTCGACGACGGCGGGGCGGAGGGCTCGGAGTTCGAGCACGCGCTGTTCGTGGCGTCGACGGTGATGAGTGCGGTGGCACCCGACCGGGCGGTGGTCGATGCCGGGCACAAGGCCTCGGCGGTCGACAGCGGCTTGCCGACCGTGCACGGCTTGGCCGATGTCACCTACGTTTCCGCCTCGGACGAGCACGGCAAGCTGTTGCGCGGCGCTGGCGCGAAACCCCTTGGATTGGGCGCCCGG
Source organism: Alphaproteobacteria bacterium (assembly GCA_013203465.1). GTDB lineage: Bacteria > Pseudomonadota > Alphaproteobacteria > Thalassobaculales > Thalassobaculaceae > JABMNR01. The sequence continues at coordinate 2,616 of JABMNR010000095.1, read as the reverse complement.
GTCTGGCTGATCCCCGGCCATGTCGACCCCACGGTGAACCTGCACGATTGGTATGTCGGCGTACGCGGTGGACTTGACGACGGGGTGGTCGAGTGCTTGTGGCCGGTGGCGGCGCGCGGTGCCCTGAGCTGAGCCTCGCGCTGACCGGCCGGCGTTGACCGACCGGCGTTGACCGGCTGGCGTTGACAGGTTGGACCGATGGCGCCACATCCAGGCAAGGAGACTGCATCGACGATGACCGAAACCGCCCCTGGCCCCGATACGCTTGGCCCTGATACGCTTGGCCCCGATACCCCGCTCGGCGTCTCGATCGACGAGGAACAGGACGAGGTGATCGCCGAGTTCGCGTTCTTCGACGACTGGATGGACCGCTATCAGTATCTGATCGACCTTGGTCGCAAGCTGCCGGCGTTCCCGTCGGAGTACCGACGGGATGAGTTCAAGCTGAAGGGTTGCCAGAGCCAGGTCTGGTTCGCCGGCGAGAAACGCGGCGACCGGCTGGTGTTTCATGCGATCAGTGACGCGGCGATCGTCAGCGGACTGGTGGCGGTCCTGTTGCGGATCTATTCGAACCGAACGCCGGACGAGATCGTCGCGACCGAGCCAAATTTCATAACCGAAATCGGCCTCGACGCGCATCTATCGCCAACGCGCAGGAACGGCCTCGGCGCCATGCTGCAGGCCATCCGCGCCCGAGCCCGGGCGGAACTCGACGCGGCGGCGTGAGGCGGGAACGGGACGATGGGCGCGCTCGATGCGGTGTATCAGGATCGCCTGCTGGCGTTGGCGGGCGCGATCGTGCGCGAGGGCCATGTGGTCGACGCCCCCGACACCGAGACATCGGCGGTCAGCCGCGCCTGCGGCAGCCGGGTCGACATCCAACTCAAGCTCGACGGCGACCGGATCGTCGATTACGGGCAAACGGTCGAGGCGTGCGCCTTGGGATCAGCCGCCGCCTCGGCGGTCGGAGCGGCGATCGTCGGTTGCACCGTCGCGGAGGTACGTCAGGCTGGGGCGGAGATGCGCGCGATGCTGAAGCAGGGAGGCCCGCCGCCAGGCGGTGCCTTCGCCGCGCTTGCCGCTTTGGAACCGGCCCGGTCGTTCGCCAACCGGCACGCCTCAATGCTGTTGACCTTCACCGCGTTGGAAAAGGCGTTCAAAACCAGGGGCTTTTAGGGGCGGGCTCGTTCAGTCGGCGGAAATAAAAAAATTCCCGGCGTCGTCAAGGGTGGCAAAGGGGTTCCACGCAACCTCCCAGAGATGGCCGTCGGGGTCGGAAAAATACCCGGAATAACCGCCCCAGAAGACATCCTCGGCGGGTTTGACGAGCGTGCCACCGGCCCGCTCCGCCTCGCTCAACACACCGTCGACCTCCTCGCGAGTCCGCGTGTTGTAGGCAAGCGCGGCGCCGCGAAAGCCCGATCCCTCGGCGTCGAGACCGGCATCCGTCGCCAGTGCCTCCCGGCCGTACAAGCCCAGGACGATGCCGCCCAATTGATAGAAGACGACCGACTCGTTGCTTGGTTGCGCTTCGACCCAACCAAGGCCGTGGGTGTAGAAGGCCCGTGCGCGACGGAGATCGGCGACCCCAAGAGTAACGAGGCTGAGACGTTGTTCCATGCGCGTTGCCCGCCGGATCGAGGATTCCTGATATGGAACATATAAGGAACATAGGGTTTTGCAAAGACCGCTCTCGCCGGAGGGGCCGTTTGAGCACGGGTCCAAAATGCGGCCGATTGGACCGGCTTACGCGGTAAGGGAGGGCCGCGACGGTCAGGCTTTGTTTGACATCAAAGCCCAGAGGCATCCTTCTTGGCGGCACAGTGTTTCTTGGCGGTCATGGTAAATTTAGCATGGACTAACACTTTTCGGGGCGGTTAGAGACCCGACGCGGCGATCTTTAGCGAGAAGCACTTTACCAAGATTGAGGAGACGAAGCCGGTGACCAACGGTGCCAAGCGGGAAGAGCGGGAAGGGCCGGTCATCGACCTCGGTGATATCGGCCGCCGTGCCGCCTTGTTCGAACGCATCCGGCGCGACCACGCAACCGAATTGGCCGAGGATTATCTGGAGCTGATCGCCGATCTGATTGCGACTGGAGGGGAGGCGCGTCTCGTCGATCTTGCCTCACTGCTTGGCGTCAGCCGGCCGACCGTCAACGCCATGATCGGGCGGTTGCAGAAGGACGGCTTGGTCGAAAGCAAACCCTACCGCGCGATTTTCCTGACTGATAAAGGCAAGGCGGTGGCGGAGCACTCGCGCGAGCGCCACCATATTGTGCTCGCCTTCTTGCAGGCGTTGGGCGTGCCCGCCGATGTGGCCGAGGCCGACGCCGAGGGGCTGGAGCATCACGTTAGCGACCAGACCCTGGCCGCCCTGGCCGCGGCAACGGAGCGGCTCAACACATCGGATTGAGCACCCAACGCCAACCGCGATGCCTGCGCACGGCACTCGTTCCCAAGCCTCGGTTGCCGGGCACGGGAGCGGGACGCATCCTCGGGCCCTGTCCTAGAGGAACCCAATTCATGACCCCGGCTCGCCCATGACCCCGGCTCGCCCATGACCCCGGCTCGCCCATGACCCCGGCTCGCCCATGACCCCGGCTCGCCCATGACC
>JABMNR010000233.1 GCA_013203465.1 Alphaproteobacteria bacterium | reverse complement strand
GGCTACATCAAGACAAATGCCAATGTGCACATCTGGCGAGACAATCCGGTGCGCACGGCGCAGATCTTGACCCGCCTACCTGCTGGTCGGTGGGGCGAGCCACCAGACATGATCGGCCCGCTGCTCTTCCTGTGTTCTCCGGCCTCGGACTACCTGCATGGTGTCATCCTGCCCGTTGATGGTGGCTGGCTTTCGCGCTGACCTGTCGAGTTTTGGTAGCGCCGCTGCAACCATTTTCATTTCGGGCCGTGGTCAGCGGGTGACCCAGACGGCCTCCGGCTTGCGGACCGCCAAAAGTGATCCAAATCTGGGCTCCGGGCCGAGCAGTTTTAGGTTCGGCATGCGCATCGCAAGGCTGCGAAGGGCGACTTTGGTTTCCAGTCGGGCCAGCGGGGCACCCAGGCAAAAGTGGATCCCCTGCCCGAAACTGACATTCGTCAGATCATCTCGATGGGCATTGAACTGATCCGGGTTACGGAACTTTGTTGGATCGCGATTTGCGGCGCCAATCATCAAGAAGATAAGTTCACCCCGCGGTATCACCTGACCGCAGAACTCCACGTCACACGAAGCAACCCGCGACTGGCGATGGATCGAATTATCGTATCTCAGGCACTCCTCTACCACCTGATCGATCAGGTGCGGATGCTGCCGCAATTCCATGAACTGGTCTCGGTTGCGGAGCAGGGCGATCGTGGCATTTCCAATAAGACCTTCAGTCGTCTCGAAACCGGCAAAGAAGAGCAGGATCACCATCGCCACGAGTTCATCGCGATCAAGTGCATCACCCGCACCCTCGGCGAGCGCCAGTTTCGTCAGCACATCCTCCTGCGGGTACGCCCTGCGCTGCACTAGGAGGTCATCCAGATAGTGCCCGGCCTCGTTCACCGCCAACCGAGCCGTGTGCGCGTTGTCAGGTGTCATGATTCCAGAGGACACGAATGAGACGACGCCGTCGGCCCAGCGCTTGACCTCGCGGAGCCGATCCCGTGGGATGCCAAGTAGGCGGCAGATAACCAGAGCGGGTAAATCGAATGAGAGGGTGGTAACCAAGTCGAAGGAATCTTCACCTGCGACGTTATCGAGTAATTCATTGACGATGAGCTCGATCTCCGATTCCAACTTCGCCACACTGTTTGCCGTAAACGCCTTGCTGACTAATCGGCGCAAGCGGGTGTGATCAGGGGGGTCTCGAAACGACATCATGTTGTTCATGCATGTCAATAACGTGGCATTCGCAATCTTGACATTCTCAGGGAGTCGGGCGGCCGACGAGGCAATGCGCCCGCTTGAGAGCAGGCGTGGATTCCGCAGCGCGTCTTCCACTTCAGCGAATGGACACACGAGCCACGCATTTGCCTTTTCGCTTCTATACACCGGTGCGTGTTCGTGCAGAGTCCGATAAAAGGAGTATGGATCTTGAAAGAAGTCGTCAGTTAGGAACCCGGCATCCAATTGGTCCGCATACAGACCCCGCACGTTCATTCCACTCTCCCTTGCGAAATCGTCACGCGGTGGTGCCAGAGCCCCGGCTCATGGCACACCTAGTGAATGAGGTATCCACCATTGATATCAACCACCACGCCCGTAATGAAGCCGGCGTGCTCCGAGCAAAGGAACGCAGCAAGGTCAGCAACATCGGCTGGCTGGCCAAGTCTGCCAACCGGGATCTGCCATACCAACTGGGACATGTCCTTGATTATATCCGTCTCGATGAGCGTTGGAGCCAAGGCATTGGATGTCACACCGAACGATGCATATTCCTTTGCGATCGACTTCGCCAGTGCCATCACCCCAGCCTTGGACGCGGAATAGGCAGCAACGCTCCGTAGTGCCTCAATTAAATATGCCCGCGAAATGTGGGTGCTCATGAGGCTTTGATCCGGATGCCTTTGCGTATGTCGGGTAGGGCGCTGGGGAAGCTGGCGAGGTAGAGCTGCTCGGTCTTGTCCTTGGCGAGTTTGCGAAGCATGACT
>JABMNR010000094.1 GCA_013203465.1 Alphaproteobacteria bacterium | reverse complement strand
CGATCGCCTCGACAACCCGGAAACGAAGATCATTCCCGTAGCAAAACCCCATATCTGCCTCCCAGATCTACTTGGGACACAGAATCATGTGTGAACCCGTTTGGGAATCCCTTGATTCACATTTCCTTCAAGCCGCTCTAATCGCCACCCATGCGGCGGAGCCGAAGCTGGACACGCTGGTCGACCGCCTGAAGGACGAGGCGGTGGACGTGCGCTATCTGCTGCCGTCGGCGATCGGCTCGCACACCGTTCTCGGCTTCGAGCGAAGCGGTGGCTTACCGACGGTGGTGTTGTCCGATCGGCCGCTGCCGGGATGGAACGCCGTGGTCAAGCGCATAGAGGACCTCGTGCTCGGCGTCATCTTCCTGTTGCTGGCGGCACCGCTGCTGGCGATGATCGCGCTGACGATCCGTCTCACCATGGGCGCGCCGGTGTTGTTCCGCCAACAACGCCACGGCTTCAACAACAACACCTTCACGGTGTTCAAGTTTCGCACCATGACCGTGTCCGGGGACGACGGCGATGTTGCGCAAGCGAAACGACGTGACCCGCGGGTTACCGGGCTCGGTGCCGTTCTACGACGCACCAGCCTTGACGAGCTGCCGCAGCTGTTCAACGTCATCCGCGGCGATATGTCGTTGGTCGGGCCACGGCCGCATGCCGTGTCGCACAACACCCACTACGCCAAGATCATCAATGGCTACCTGAGCCGTCATCGGGTGAAGCCCGGCATCACCGGTTGGGCCCAGGTCAATGGCCTGCGCGGGGAGACCGACACGGTGGAGAAAATGCAGCGGCGTGTGGAATTCGACCAGTACTACATCGACAACTGGTCGCTGGTCTTCGACCTGCGGATTATCGCGCAGACCTTCGTCACCCTGATCGGCGCGCGCAACGCTTACTGATCCGCCAGCCAGCCCTCGACCAGCATCCCGAATTCCCGCACGAAACGGTCGCGTGCGAAGGTCTCGGCGTGCGCGCGAATCGTTTCGGGGTCGAACTGCTCCGGATTCGCCTCGAAGCGATCAAGGGCGTCGCGCAGGGCTTCCGGGGTTTGCGCCTCGAAGAACAGCCCGGTCACACCGTCGACCACACTGTCGCGCGCGCCGCCGCGCCCGTAGGCGATCACCGGCCGTCCGCAGGCCATGGCCTCGACCGGCACGATGCCGAAATCCTCCTCGGCGCAGAACAGCAAGGCCCGGCAACGGGCGTAGAGTTGGGCCAGTTCCTCATCCGAGACCCGGCCGCGGAACTCGACATTGGCCGGCGCCATCTTGCGCAGCGCCGCCTCCTCGCCACCCTCGCCAACGACGATCAGCCGTCGGTTCGTGCCGGTGACCGCTTGGATCGCCAGATCGGCGCGTTTGTAGCCGACCAATTGACTGGCGAACAGGTAGTAGTCATCGGGACCATCCGGCGCGATCGCGAACCGCTCGATCTCGACCGGCGGAAACACCACCTCGGCCTCGCGCCGCCAGAACTTGCGGATACGTCTTGCCACCGTGTTCGAATTGGCGACGAAATGATCGACCCGAGCCGCCGTGGTGACATCCCAGGCGCGGATCCGGTGCAGCAGCCACGCGGCGAACGGCCGTACCACGGCGGGCAACGTCGCCAGATACGCCTCCGGCATCACCCAGACATAGCGCATAGGGCTGTGACAGTAACACACATGCAAGGCATCGGCCCGAGGGATGATCCCCTTGGTCGGCCCGCCTTCGCTGGAGATCACCAGGTCGTAGGCCGACATATCCAGGCGTTCGAGCGCCAACGGCATCAGCGGCAGCAATTTCTGGTAATGTCGTCGGGCACCGGGGATTCGGTCAACGAAGGTGGTGCCCTTAACCCGCGCGGCGAGGCGCGGGGTGATGGCGTCGCGGTCGACTACATGGGCATAGAGATCGGCGTCGGGATACAGGTCCAGCAGCGCGTCCACGACCTTCTCGCCGCCTCGCATGGTCACGAGCCAATAGTGAACGATCGCGACCTTCAACGGCCTCTCCTCCGGCGTCGGGTGTCAGTACGGCACGCGCCTTGCATTTTACTTTGCAGTACCAGGGCTGGGTTGTCATTCGACAATTGTGTAAAATTTTATTGAATTGTTAAGGAATTGGACCATATACTGCAACCAGTAGAGAGGGACGGGTAACGGACGACGATGGCACGGGGAGAGACATTTTCTGGCACACGCTTGGCCGACACGCTGCTTGGCGGCGACGGCAAGGATTTGCTGTCCGGCGGTGACGGTGATGATTCCCTCCTCGGCGGTGACGGCAACGATACCCTGTTCGGTGGTGACGGCGGTGATCGGTTGTTTGGTGGAGACAGCAACGACGTGCTGTCGGGCGGTGACGGCAACGATACCCTATCCGGTGGTGATGGCCGCGACACCCTGAAGGGTGGCGACGGCGACGATGTCCTGTATGGCGGGGACGAAAATGACGCGGTGTCCGGCGGTGACGGTGATGACATCCTGTTCGGCGGTGACGGCCGCGATACCCTAAAGGGCGGCGACGGCAACGACGCGTTCTACGCGGATTCGCGGGATCGCTTGATCGATGGCGGCGACGGCGACGACACGGTCTACGTCGCCTCGCGTGGTGATTTGCAGGACGTGACCCTGCGCGGCGTCGAGACCGTGGTGTATCTCGATGAAATCCAAGATGACGCGGACTCGGCTTCCGGTGGTGACGATGCCGCCGTCGATGATGACGGGACGTCGCCCGAGACCGTTACCGGCCACTCAGACCAAGACACGACCTCTGGCGTCAGCGGTGACGATACACTTGTCGGCAGCGACAGCGACGACACGTTGTCAGGCGGGGCCGGCGACGACACCGTGCTCGGCGACGACGGCAGGGACCGGCTCTACGGTGGTGATGGCAACGATGCCCTGAGCGGCGGCGAGCATGAGGATGCGCTGTACGGCCAAGCCGGCGCCGACACCCTCAGCGGCGGTGGCGGAAAAGACACCCTCTCCGGCGGTACGGGTGACGACAGCATATTTGGCGCGGCGCATGAGGATCGGCTCTACGGCGGTGCCGGTAACGACACCCTGTCCGGCGGCGCCGGCAAGGACACCCTGTCCGGCGGCGCCGGCAAGGACACGTTGGTCGGCGGCGAGGGCGATGACCTTCTGGACGGTGGCGACAAAGAGGATCAATTGTCCGGCGGCGCGGGCAATGACACCCTGATCGGCGGTGCCGATAAGGATACCCTG
>JABMNR010000093.1 GCA_013203465.1 Alphaproteobacteria bacterium | reverse complement strand
GGACTGATGGTGTGGTCTTGGGGCTCTTGGTCGAGAATTCGGCTCAGCGCCTCGCGCAGGGTGCGGAGCAGATCCTCGGCGGCGCGTTCGTCGATGTCGCGGAAGATCGCCTCGTAGTCCAGCAGCTCACGTTCCAGCATGACCGCGCGATCGGTGCGGTTGGCGGCGATCAACTGGTCAAGCTGGCGCCGCGCGTCGTCGACCAGCTCGACCGCCTCGGTGCGGTCCAGAACACCCTTACGCACCAGCGCCCGCAGGGTGTTCACCTGCAGGATGAACGCCGCCATGGCGAAGGCCTCGGTCTTGATGTTGCGCGCGGTCATCCGATCTCCCCGGCGACTGTATCCCGCCGTCCTCCAGGAATCAGATACCAGCCCAGCGCCAGCGCCTCCAGCGCGAGGATGCCGCCGAACGCCGCGCGAAACGCCTCGGGCTGATAAGAGCCATCCGTCGTCAGAGGCCAGAGATCGATCACCGCTCCCAAGAGATACTGTCCCGCGAACGCGCCAAAAAACGCCAATGTGTTCAAGGCGGTCGACGCGCGGCCCGCGTACTGCAACGGAAAATGCCGATTGAGCAGCGGATAGACCAAGACGGCTCCGTTCGCCATCACGCCAAAGCCGATCCACGGCCACAGCGCGACCGGCGCCAGTTCCAGTACAATGGCCAACTGGAACAGCAGAAAGACGAGCGTGATGCCGCCGATCACCGGCATCAACCCAATGCCCCTGCGCCCGCACCAATCGGCCAATGCGCCGGTCAACACGAAGCCGACCGTCATTGCCACCGCGATCGCCAACAGCGAGCCGGCCACGCCATCGCGATCGAGCCCGGCGACATCGGACAGCCACGGTCCGGACCATAGCCCCTGAATCGCCAGATTGGCCGCCATGGTGGTCACGGTCAGCGGCGCGACCCGCCAGAACAGGCGGTCGGCGAAGATGCGCCGCAGCACGCCGAGTTGCTCGCCGAAGGTCTCGATCACCCCGTCGGCCGGCTTCTCCGGCACCACCACGCGGATAATCGCCGCGACGACGACGGTCGTTGCCGCCAGGCCAAGGAACACACCGCGCCAGTCGGTGATGTGCAAGATGGCCTCCAGCGGGCTGGTCGCGGCGATGGCACCAAGCCCGCCGACCGCCATGAAGCAACCGTTGATCAACGGCCAGCGTTCCTTCGGGAACCACAGGGTAATCGCCTTGAACGAGGCCATCAGTCCGCCGGCGACACCAAGCCCGATCAGCCCGCGCGCGATCGCCAGCGTGGTCATGGACTGGCCAAACGCGAACAGCGCGGCACCCAATGCCGCCGACAGCAGCAGCGCCGATTGCACCCGGCGTGGCCCGAAGCGGTCGAGCAACAGGCCAAGCGGCAGCTGAAAGCTGGCGAAAGCGAGAAAATAGGCGCTGGTCAACAGCCCGAGATCGCCGGCGTTCAGGCCGATCTCGGCGATCAGCTGCGGCGCGATCACCGCGTTGGTCGACCGGAACAGGTAAGACAGAAAATATCCGCCGGCGAACGGCAGGAACACCACCGCGATCAGTCGCGGAATGCTTCGCGGGGATTCCGACGCAAGGGTCGCTTCGGCGGTCATGTCACGGCGGTCATGTCACGGCGGTCAGGCGCAGGGTCACGCCGTGGGTGATCGTCGATGGAACAATCACCGCGACGCCGTCGTCCTGGGCGTCGGGGATCAGGCTGCGCACCGCATCAAGATCGCGCACCGCGATCTCCATCCGTGGCATGGCGGACCGGCTCCCGGGGACCACGGTCAACCGGTCGTGGGCCAGGGCCACCCGATAGCCGTCGTCGCTTCCGGCGGGGCCGGCCGGTCCGCCCGAGACGGTTTCCAGAAAGCGCCGCGCGGCCTCCGGCGCCGGCGTCACCAGGGTGATCCCGGTGATCCGGTGGGCGGTGTTGGCGTGGCGTTGGTAGTCGGGTTTCCAAAATGTCTCGGGTGTGTGCTGCTGACAGACGAAGAAGCCCAGGCCGGAAAGTGCGGGGTCGCCGGCGAAGGCGAGCGAGAAGGCGACCCGTGCGGCGCTGCCGTCGGGCAGGGTCGCCTGGCGCTCGAAATCCACCGGCTCGTAGGTCCGAAGGCCCGCCGCGCGCCAGCCGGCAAGATCGGCGTCGCGGTCGTCGCTGGTCAGCACCAGCATCGAGGCGCCCTCGCCATGGGCCGCCAGGAATGTCTGGTTGTGGGTGGCGAAGCTGAAGAAACCATCGGCGGGTGGCGGAAAGTTCGACGGGTCGTCGATCTCCAGCAGCTCGATGAAATTGCCCTGGAGTTGAACCAGGCTGTTCGCCGTGCCGAACGGATGGATCGCCCGTGGCGTGGTGGTGAAGCCAAGTGCTTCCCAACCGGCGCGGGCCTGCTCCAAGTCGCGGGTCATGATGACGACATGATCGATGTCGCGAACGGACACGGCGTTCCCCTCAGGCGCTGATTGCACAGCCGACCATGCGGCGGTTTCGGTATCGAAGCAATCGCATCATCGCGTAACCGTGAGCGGGGCAAAAGGTCCATGGCGCATTGACGGAGTTTGGCTCTCCGGCTTTATTGCGCCAATGTGTCGTGTCCCGGAGACATTGGAACGGGTATGACATCAAACAACGTCGACTGTCGGCGACGGATGCGCCCTCCGCGTCCGCGACCGGCGGGACAGGCGATACATGTGGGAGCTTAAGCATGCGCAAGACCTTGATGGCGGCCATTGCGGTGGCCGCGCTCACGGGGGCGTTCGTCGGCCAGGCGGCCGAGGCGAAGACCCTTCGCTGGGCATTCCAGGGCGACGCCCAGTCGCTCGATCCGCACTCGCTGAACGAAACCTTCACCCTGGGCCTGTTGGGTAATGTCTACGAGGGCCTGATCCGCCGTGGCCCGGAACTGCAGATCCTGCCGGCCCTGGCCGAGCGCTGGGAGATTGTCGAGCCGACCCGCTGGCGCTTCCATCTGCGCAAGGGTGTGAAGTTCCACAACGGCAATCCCTTCACCGCCGATGATGTGCTGTTCACCGCCTAGCGCACCAAGGCGGACGGTTCCGATCTGAAGACCCGTCTGGCCGGTGTGACCGACATCATCAAGGTTGATGACCACACCGTCGATTTCGTGACCGAGGCGCCGAACCCGATCCTGCACTACGAGTGGGCGACTTGGTACATCATGGACAAGGAATGGTCCGAGGCGAACGGCGCCATGGCGCCGACCGATGTGACCGCGGGCAAGGAGAACTACGCCACCCGCAACACCAACGGCACCGGCCCGTTCACGGTCACCAGCCGCGAGACCGATGTGAAAACGGTCCTCAAGCCGTATGACGGCTGGTGGGACGCGGCCAACAAGCATCACAACCTCACCGAGGTCATCCTGACCCCGATCAGCTCGGACGCGACCCGGGTCGCCGCCCTGCTGTCGGGTGAGATCGACATGATGTACCCGGTGCCGGTGCAGGACATGAAGCGCTTGGAGGGTGACGCCAACACCGACGTGCTGGCGGGGCCGGAGTTGCGGACGATCTTCCTCGGCATGGATCAGTTCCGTGATGAACTTCTGTACTCCAACATCAAGGGCAAGAACCCGTTCAAGGACATCCGCGTCCGCGAGGCGTTCTACCACGCGGTCGACATCGAGGCGATCAAGTCCAAGATCATGCGCGGTCTGGCGACCCCGTCGGCCATCATGATCTCGCCGTTCCTGTTCGCCGCGCACGCGGCTGAGTTCAAGCGGTTGTCCTATGACCCGGCCAAGGCCAAGGCGCTGCTGGCCGAGGCCGGCTACCCCGACGGCTTCGAGGTCGGCATGGACTGCCCGAACAACCGCTACGTCAACGACGAGAAGATCTGCCAGGCGGTGGTGGCGATGCTGGCCAGGGTCGGCGTCAAGGTCGATCTGCTAGCACAGCCGAAGGCGCAGTATTTCGCCAAGGTCCTGAGTCCGAAGCTGGACACCAGCTTTTATCTGCTGGGCTGGACCCCGGGTTCGTTCGACAGCTGGAACGTGCTGTTCAACATCATCGGTTCCCCGGCGGACAGCGGTCGCGGCAAGTTCAACCTCGGTGGCTATTCGAGCGCCACGGTGGACGAGCTGACCACCAAGGTTCTGTCGGAGACCGATGCGGCCAAGCGCGATGTGATGATCCGGGACGCGTTCATGGCGCTGCACAATGACCGTGGCTACATCCCGTTGCATCAACAGGGTCTGGCCTGGGGCAAGCGCAAGAACATCAGCTTGGCTCAGCGGGCCGATAACCAGTTCATGCTGTACTACGTGACCGTGAAGTGATCGCGTAAGCTACTGTCGCGCCCCGGCCTGCCTTGGTGGGCCGGGGTTGTCATTCGGGACGCATTTAACCCTCACCTACACGGGCGCTTCACTATGGTCGCCTTCGTTATTCGCCGCCTGATTCAATCGTTGCTGGTGATGTTCTTCGTGGCGCTGGTTGCGTTCACGATGTTCCGTTTCGTCGGCGACCCGGTGCACCAGATGGTCGGCATCGAGACCAGCATGGAGGAGCGGGAAGCCCTGCGTGAGCGGCTGGGTCTACGCGATCCGCTCATCGTGCAGTTCGCCCGCTTCGTCGGCAACGCCGCGATCGGCGACTTCGGTCTCTCCTACCAGCACAAAAGGCCGGTGGCGGAGATGCTGTTGGAACGGCTGCCGGCCACGTTGGAACTGTCTTTGGTGTCGGCCGTTTTCGCCCTCGCCGTCGGCTTGCCGATGGGGGTCTATACCGGGTTGCACCGGCATGGTGTGCTGTCGAAGTTTTTCCTGACCATTTCCCTGATCGGGATATCACTGCCGACCTTCCTGATCGGCATCCTGCTGATTTATCTGTTCTCCGTGCAGCTTGGCGTTTTGCCGTCATTCGGCCGCGGCTCGGTGGTCGATCTCGGGGGCTGGCGCACCAATTTCCTCACCGTCGACGGCTGGAAGGCGTTGATCATGCCGTCGATCACGCTGGGGCTGTTCCAGCTCACCTTGATCATGCGGCTGGTGCGCTCGGAGATGCTGGAAGTGCTCCGCACCGACTACATCAAATTCGCGCGGGCGCGCGGGTTGGCCGATAGGGCGATCAATTTCGGCCACGCGCTGAAGAACACCATGGTGCCGGTCATCACCATCACCGGGCTTCAACTCGGCTCGATCATCGCTTTCGCGATCATCACCGAGACCGTTTTTCAATGGCCGGGCATGGGCCAGATGTTCCTGCTGGCGGTGCAGAACGTCGATATCCCGATCATGGCGAGCTACCTGATCCTGATCGCCTTCTTCTTCGTGGTGATCAATCTGATCGTCGACATCCTCTACTACGTGGTCGATCCGCGCCTGCGGGTCGACACCGCGACGGCGAACGGCCATGGCTGAGACCCCGATTCAACGGATAAGCACCGAGGCGCCGAAGGTCGCTGGCCGGTTTGGCGACGGGCTGCGCCGGTTCTTCGACGGCGACATCTGGTACAGCTTCACCCGCTCGCCGGTGACCATGGTCGCCGGGGTCGTGACGCTCATCTATTTCGTGCTGGCGTTGTTCGGTTCTTGGATCGCGCCGCACAACCCGTTCGACATGGCGTCCCTGAACCTGCTGGATTCGCTGCTGCCGCCGATCTGGCAGGAGGGTGGTGACGCGCGTTATCCCCTGGGCACCGACGATCAGGGCCGCGACATGCTGTCGGCGATCATCTACGGCAGCCGGGTGTCACTGTTCATCGGCTTCGCCAGCGTGATCCTGGCGATGGTGCTGGGTGTGGGTCTCGGGTTGATCTCGGGATTTGTCGGCGGCACGACCGACGCGATCATCATGCGCATCGCCGAGGTTCAACTTTCGTTTCCGGCCATCCTGATCGCCTTGCTGATCAACGGCATCATGCGTGGCGTGCTCAAGGAAAACGTCGGCATGGACGTCAAGCAGGGGGATCTCGCCTATACGGTCCTGATCTTGTCGATCGGCGTGTCCGGTTGGGTGCAGTACGCCCGCACCGTGCGCGGCTCCACCATGGTTGAGCGTGGCAAGGAATATGTGCAGGCGGCTTATGTGATCGGCATTCATCCGATCACCATCATGTGGCGCCACATCCTGCCGAACGTGACCGGCCCGGTGCTGGTGATCGCCACCATCCATCTGGCGGTGGCGATCATCACCGAGGCGACGCTAAGCTTCCTGGGGGTTGGCGTGCCGCCGACCGAGCCCTCGCTCGGCACCTTGATCAGTATCGGCAACGATTATCTGTTATCCGGTGAGTGGTGGATCACCATCTTCCCCGGTATCACGCTGGCGGTCCTGGTTCTGGCGGTGAACCTGCTGGGCGATTGGTTGCGCGATGCGCTGAACCCGAAGCTGCGGTGAGTATGATGGCGACACCCCTGCTTGAGGTTCGCAACCTGGTGGTTCAGTTCCCGACCCGTCGCGGCACGCTGACGGCGGTGGACGATATCTCGTTCCACATCGACGAGGGCGAGGTGCTGGGCGTGGTCGGTGAGTCCGGCGCCGGCAAGTCGATGACCGGAGCGGCGGTGATCGGGTTGCTGGAGCCGCCGGGCCGCATCGCCGGTGGCCAGGTGCTGTTGCAAGGCCGACGCATCGACAACTTGCCTTACGAGCAGATGCGGCGGATTCGCGGCAAGGAGATCGGCGCGATCTTCCAGGACCCGCTGACCAGCCTGAACCCGCTCTATTCCGTCGGCCGGCAATTGGTCGAAACCATCCAGACCCATACCGATATGTCGCCGACCCAGGCGCGGGCGCGGACGATCGAGCTGCTGACCGAGGTCGGCATCCCGGCGCCAGAGCGGCGGGTCGACCAGTACCCGCATCAATTTTCCGGCGGCATGCGCCAGCGGGTGGTGATCGCGCTGGCACTGTGCGTGAACCCGCGGCTGATCATCGCCGACGAGCCGACCACCGCGCTCGACGTATCGATCCAGGCGCAGATCATCGCCTTGCTGAAGCGGCTGTGCCGCGAGCATGGCACGGCGGTGATGCTGGTGACCCACGACATGGGGGTGATCGCCGAGACCGCCGATCGGGTGGCGGTGATGTACGCCGGGCGGATCGCCGAGATCGGGCCGGTGCGCGAGGTGATCAAGAACGCCAAGCATCCCTACACCCATGGCCTGATGGGCTCGATTCCGGCGGTCGGGCACGACGCCGAGCGGTTGGAACAGATTCCCGGCTCGATGCCACGGCTGACCGACATTCCTCAGGGTTGCGCCTTCAACCCGCGCTGCCCGCACGTGTTCGACCGCTGCCGACAGGACCGGCCAGACCTGATACCGGTCGAGGACAGCCGGGTGTCGTGCTGGCTGTATGACCGGGCGAGCGGGCCGGGCATCGAGGTGGCAAAGGCGCGGGTGGCGAGCACTCATGCCGACGATCTGCAGGAGGCAGCCGATGTCTGAAGCGGCGGTGGTCTCCCGGTTCGATGCGCCGATGCTGCGGGCGCAGGGGCTGAAGCGGTATTTCGATGTGTCGGCGCCGTGGCTGAACCGGATCATCGAGGGCCAGCCGCGGCAGATTCTCAAGGCGGTCGACGGCATCGACTTCGAGATTCCGCGCGGCGAGACCTTCGGGCTGGTCGGGGAGAGCGGCTGCGGCAAATCGACGGTGGCGCGGCTGATCGTCGGCCTGCACGCGCCGAGCGCCGGCTCGATCGAGTTGGAGGGCCGCGATATCGCTGGGTTGAGCCGGACGCAAATGGCGCCGATCCGCCAGCGCCTGCAGATGATCTTCCAGGACCCCTACGCCAGCCTGAACCCGCGCTGGCGGGTGCGCGACATCGTCGCCGAGCCGATCCGGGCGTTCAAACTGCTCGACGATCCGGCGGCGATCGAGCGGCGGGTCGGCGCGCTGCTGGAGCAGGTGAAGCTCAACCCGAAGGATGGCGAGAAGTACCCGCACGAATTCTCCGGCGGCCAGCGTCAGCGCATCTCGATCGCCCGCGCGTTGGCCAGCGAGCCCGAGTTCCTGGTCTGCGACGAGCCGACCTCGGCGCTCGACGTCTCGGTGCAGGCGCAGATCCTCAATCTGATGAAGGATTTGCAGCGCCAGCTGGGCCTGACCTACCTGTTCATCAGCCACAACCTGGCCGTGGTCTATCACATCAGCGACCGGGTCGGGGTGATGTACCTCGGCAAGCTGGTCGAGCAGGCGCCGGCCAAGACCCTGTTCACCACGCCGCGCCACCCCTACACCCGGTTGCTGCTCGACACTATTCCCGACCTCGACATGACCGGCCGGGCGCGCGGGCCGGTGGCCGGCGAGGTGCCGAACCCGATCACCCCGCCGCCCGGCTGCACCTTCCACCCGCGCTGTCCGTTCGCCACCGACCGCTGCCGCGCCGAAATCCCGCGGCCGCTGCCGCTCGACGACGGTGCTGTGGTCGCCTGCCACGGCGTCGAGGAAGGCCGCATCCCCGCCGGCCCGAGCTTGGCGGTGCCGGAGAAGCCGGAAAGGTTGGGGTAGGTGACACTGCCTCCGCTACTCCTCGGCCCGACGCATCCCCGGTTCCTCTCCCGCATCCCCGGACGCGCCGCGATCCGGGGTCCAGAGCCGTGCGCGGGCAGGGGGCTGGATGCCGGTTCGACGCCGCTGGCGCCGTCCGGGAATGCGAATGGGAGTGGAGCACGCGGGCTCCCGTCTTCGTAACCGAACCCGCGTCATCCATGGGGGTAGCCGCCTCGGGCCGGCTTCTTTAAGCTTGTTGGTCAGGCAGGCGTTCGCGCCTGTGAACACATCCGTCAACGAACGACAACAGGGGCGTTTCACCATGAAACTCACCGCTTACGCGATAGGCCTCGGGCTCGCGGTATCGACCGCGATCGCCGGTGCGGCCGATGCCAAGACCCTGCGCTGGGCCAGCCAGGGCGACGCGCTTACCATGGATCCGCACGCGCAGAACGAAGGCCCGACCAGCACCATGATCAGCCAGGTCTACGATTCACTGATCCTGCGTGACTCCAGCCTTGCCAAGATCCCCGGCCTCGCCACCTCGTGGTCGGCGGTCGAGCCCTCGGTGTGGGAGTTCAAACTACGCCAGGGTGTTAAATTCCACGAGGGTCAGCCGTTCACCGCCGACGACGTGGTGTTCTCGTTCAATCGTGCGCTGAGCGAAACCTCGGACTTCAAGACCTACATCGCATCGGTCGAGAAGGTGTAGAAGGTCGACGACTACACGGTCAAGGTCTACACCGCCGGCCCGAACCCGATCCTGCCGGACCAACTCACCTCGATCCGGATCATGGACGCCGAGTGGTCGAAGCAGCATAACGTCGAGATGCCGCAGAACTTCAGCGGGAGCGAGGAGACCTACGCCGTCCGCAACACCAACGGTACCGGCCCCTTCATTGTCACCAAGCGTGATCCGGACATCGAAACCCGGCTGAAGATCAATGATGGCTGGTGGGGCTGGGGCGTGTCCGATCCGAAGACCAACGTCACGGAAATCATCTACACCCCGATCGCCAACCCGGCGACCCGCGTGGCGGCGTTGCTGTCCGGCGAACTCGACTTCGTGCTCGACCCGCCGCTGCAGGACCTGGGCCGGATCAAGGCGACGCCGGGCCTTAAGGTGGTCGACATCAACCAGATCCGCACGATCTTCTACGGTCTGGATGTCGGCTCGGCCGAGTTGCGGCATTCCAACGTCAAGGGCAAGAACCCGTTCCAGGATGCCCGGGTGCGCGAGGCGATGTACCGCGTGATCGACGTCGACACGATCAAGAAGAAGACCATGCGCGGCCAGAGCTATCCGGCCGGGATCATCACTTCACCGGGTGTGCACGGGTTCACCAAGGCGCTTGACTCGCGGTTGGACCACGATCTGGCGAAGGCCAAGACGCTGATGGCGGAGGCCGGATATCCGAACGGCTTCGAGGTACAGCTGGCGTGCCCGAACGACCGCTACAACAACGACGAGGCGATCTGTCAGGCCTCGGTCGGCATGCTGGCGCAGATCGGCGTCAAGGTGAACCTGCTGGCTCGGCCGAAGAGCGTGCACTTCAAGGCGCTGAAGAACGGCGAGCTGGACTTCTACATGCTCGGCTGGGGCGTGCCGACGCTGGACAGCCATTACGTCTTTTCCTACCTCGCCGCGTCGGACGGCAGCTGGAACAAGACCGGCCTCAGCGACGCCCGGATCGACGAGCTGACCAAGGCCATGGCGATCGAAACCGACAGCGCCAAGCGTGATGCGATGATCCAGGAGGCGTGGGATATCCTGAAAACGTCAAACGCGTACCTGCCGCTGCACCATCAGGTCATCGCCTGGGGTATGTCGGACAAGCTGACCCTGCCGATCGTGCCAAACGACTCGCCGGCATTCCGCATGGCGGCGATGAAGTGAGCCGCGCGCGGCTCTGAAATCGGGGGCGGTCCGGCGCTGGCCGGGCCGTCCCATGTTTCGTCGACCCGCGGAGACCGCTCACCATGATCAGCTTTGTCATCCGCCGCCTGATCCAGGCCATCGTCGTGATGGTCGTGGTCGCTTTCGTCTCGTTCTCGATGTTCTCCTTTGCCGGCGACCCGGTGCACAATATGGTGGGCCAGGAGGCGAGCGACGAGGATCGTGACGCGCTGCGCGAGCGGTTGGGGCTGAACGACCCGTTCGTGGTCCAGTTCGCCCGTTTCATCGGCCGGGCGGTGCGGGGCGAGTTCGGCATTTCCCTCCGGTTGCAGCGGCCGGTCGAGGATCTGATTTCCGAACGCATGCCGGCAACGTTGGAGTTGGTACTCGTCTCGGCCATCCTGGCGTTGGCCGTGGGGATTCCGTTGGGCGTCTATTGCGGCATCCGGCGGGATAGCTGGCTCAGCCGCGTCGTCCTCACGGGCTCCCTGGTGGGGGTGTCGCTGCCGACCTTCGTGATCGGCATTTTCTTGATCTACATCTTCGCGGTGCAACTCCAGGTTCTGCCGTCCTTCGGGCGTGGCGAGACGGTGACGCTTGGGTGGTGGCATACCGGGTTCCTGACCAGGAGCGGCTGGATCGCGCTGATCATGCCGTCGATCACCTTGAGCCTGTTTCAAATGACGCTGATCCTGCGTTTGGTCCGGGCCGAGATGTTGGAGGTCATGCGCACCGACTACATCAAATTCGCCCGCGCCCGTGGCTTGAGCGAACGGGCGATCAACTTCGGCCATGCCTTGCGCAACACCCTGGTGCCGGTCATCACCATCGCCGGGCTCAACATCGGCTCACTGATCGCGTTCTCGATCATCACCGAGACGGTGTTCAATTGGCCGGGCATGGGCCAGCTGTTCATCAAGGCGGTGGAGTTCGCCGACGTGCCGATCATGGCAGCGTATCTGACCCGAGATTCTCCATATGAGATCCTCCCAACCCAAAAAGTGTGCCTCGGATCGGTATCACATGCAATCAG
>JABMNR010000092.1 GCA_013203465.1 Alphaproteobacteria bacterium | reverse complement strand
GATTTGAACCCCCGACACATGGATTATGATTCCACTGCTCTAACCAGCTGAGCTACTCCGCCACCGGGCCGGCGCCCGAAACACCATGGACCGGCGGAGGGTCGATATACGCACGCCCCCGAAGGCTGTCAACGTTCAGGCGGCGGCGCCGCGCCGGAGGCTTTCGAGCCGCCACTGATGGGCGCTTTCGGTCGCGCGGATCCAACCGCCGCCGAGAACCCGGTCACCGGCGGCGGCATCGTAGAACACCGCCGCCTGCCCCGCCGACACGCCATGTTGCGGCGCGTCCAGCATGACCCGCACCCGGCCCGGCCCATCCGGCCAGATCCTGGCCGGCGCCGGCGCCTGGACGGACCGCAGCTTCACCGCAACCGGCATCCCGGCCGGTGGCGGCGCGCCACCGTCGCCCAGCCAGTTGAGGTCGGACACCAGTACCGCCGCCGTCGCCAGCGCCTGGTGCGGGCCGACCACGACGCGCCGGCTCTCCGGTTCCAGGGCGACGACGTAGAGCGGGTCGGTGTCCGGCTCGCCATCGTCGGTCCGCCGGCCACCGATGCCGAGGCCGCGCCGCTGGCCGACGGTGTAATGAATGATGCCGTCATGCCGGCCGAGCACGGTGCCGTCCAGATGCACGATCTCGCCCGGATCGATCGCCCCGGGGCGCAGTTTCTTGACCACCTGGGCGTAGTCGCCGTTCGGCACGAAGCAGATGTCCTGGCTGTCCGGTTTGTCCTGTACCGCCAACCCCAACCGGGCGGCGTGGGCGCGGGTGACCTCCTTGGACAACCCGCCAAGGGGAAAGCGCAGAAACTCCAGCTGCTCGGCCGTGGTGGCGAACAGGAAATAGCTCTGATCCTTGGCCGGATCGGCGGCGCGGTGCAGCTCCGGCCCGGACGGCCCCATGACCCGGCGAACGTAATGGCCGGTGGCCAGCGCCTCGGCGCCGAGGTCGCGGGCGGTCGCCAGCAGATCGCGGAACTTGACCGTCTGATTGCAGCGTACGCAGGGGATCGGCGTCTCGCCGCGCAGATAGCTGTCGGCGAAATCGTCGATCACGCTGGCGCGGAACCGGCTTTCGTAGTCCAGAACATAGTGCGGTATGCCGATCCGGTCGGCCACGTCGCGGGCATCGTGAATGTCCTGGCCGGCGCAGCACGCCCCCTTGCGCTGAACCGCCGCACCGTGGTCGTACAGCTGCAGCGTGATGCCGACCACGTCGTAACCGGCCTCGGCCAGCAGCGCCGCGGTGACCGAGCTGTCGACGCCGCCCGACATGGCGACCACCACCCGGCGCGCGGCGCGCGGTCCCGGCAGGCCGAGGTCGAGATCGGTGATAGCGGCGGTGGCGGCGTCGGTCATGGTGTGGAGATAGCGGCGGCGGGCGGTTGGTGCAAGGATACGCTGGGATATTAGGGCAACAGACCTCGTGCACCGCTAGTGGGCCAAACGAACTTGATACTTGCCATCGGCCTTGTCGAGCCATTCGACCTGGAATAGGACAGTAAATTTGTCATCGCCGGTGAGAAAGCTATATGCGCAGAACGCGCTTTCATCCGTATTGTCGCCCGACAGTGCTTCCACGAAGGTCGCTGTTCCTTGCTCGGGCGCAAGCTCAAGCCGCTGAGCGACTCCCGCCGCCATCTGGGACGCCAATTCTTGCACACCTTCGCTATCACAGGCGGGAAGCCCGGCGGCGAAATACTGATTCAGCACACCTAAATCGACCATACCTTGTTCCGCCATAATTGCCAGCATCCCCAGTCCGGTCAGCACGGCCAGGATAACCAATCCCACCACCAGGCCGACCACCGACGTTCCGCCCATCGCGGCGACAGTGCGCTCCTGCTCATCCAGCGGCGGCGCCGTGGCGCGAATTTGTCGAACTGTCGCGACGGCGTGATGGAGGTAAAAACTGTTCGCGAACGTCGCCGCAAAGAAGGCAGGCATCACACCTATCGAATTCGGCAATTGTGGAATCATGATTGCCGCAACGATTGGCAGCGCTAAAAACAAGATGCCGACCAGATACATTTTTCGATAAAAGAACCACGCAAACGTAATGAGCAAAGCGGCCCAATTCCACGTGAGTTTATATTTTTTCTCGGGATTTCTTCCTGTCTTCAAATACAGTTTCTCGAAATAATCGGCATTCGGGCCAACGAACACCCGGAGCAGATGAAGCTCTTCGCACTGTTGGTCGGTAAGTTCAGAAGCTGTGCTCGCCATGTGCCACTCCTGGTCCGGTTTTTCCTTAACCTCTTATGCGCGGAACTGAAGCTTTTTCGCTCAACGCAAAACAGCCACATCCAACCCCATTTGCCAGAACCCGGCTTCCAGCTCGGTGGCGAGGCGGAAGGTCTTGGCCAGGGCGATGAGCCGTGCCTCGCCGCCCCGGCTCTCGGCCAAGCGATCGATCTGGGCCACCGTGTCGCGCACCACGCCCAAATACTCCTCGCTGGAATACATCGCGATCCAAGCGTCGTAGGGGTTGGCGGCGCCGCGTTTGGTCGCCGGGTTGGCCGCCAGCCCGGCGCCGATCACGCCGTAACCAACCACGCACGGCGCCAGCGCCACGTACAGGTCCAGAACGTCACCGGCCATCCCACGATCCAGCACGAACCGGGTATAGGCGACGCAGGCCGGGTCTTCGGGCACGGCGGCCATGGCGGCCTCGCTCAGCCTCCAGCCGGCGCAATACGCGACATGCAACCGCATTTCGACGTCGAGCAGCGCGTTCAAGGTCGCCGCCGCCGCCCGCATGTCGGCCAGATCGTCGGCCTTGTACGCCGCCAGCGCATAGGCCCGCGCGAAATGGATCAGGAACAGATAATCCTGGGCCAGATAATGCCGGAACGCCGGCTCGGCCAGCGTGCCGTCGGCCATGCCGGCGACGAAGCGGTGGCGGATGTAGGCGCCCCATGCGGCGGGGCATGTGGCGATCAGACGGGCGCAAAACGATCCCTCGGGCATCAAGACAGCGTCGGTCATCCGTATCCTCCAGCAAACTCAGGCGGCCCGGGCCGCCGGGGACAGGCGCTGACGCATCCGCTGCCACGCCACGGCGAACCGGTCGATGTCGGCCTCGGTCGTCGCCCACCCCAAACTTACCCGGATCGCGTGCCCGGCGATCGGATCGCCCGGCAGCATCGCGTCGAGCACGTGGCTGCGCTTGACCTTGCCCGAGGAACAGGCCGAGCCGGCGCTGACGGCAATGCCGTCAAGGTCGAGGGTCATGACCTGGGTCTCCGCCGGCACGCCGGGCAGGCCAAGGCAGCTGGTGTTCGCCAGACGCGGCGCACCGGCGCCCAGCACTCGAAGCTCCGGCGCACCCGCTCGCAGCCGCGCCTCCATCCCGTCCCGCAAACGCGCCAACCGCTCCTGCTCGGTCTCACGACCGATCATCGCGGCCACCGCCACCGCCGCGAACCCGGCGATGCCGATGCGGTTCTCGGTACCGGAGCGGCGCCCCTTCTCCTGTCCACCGCCCGCGATCAACGGCACCAGCGGCACACCCTCGCGAACCACCAGCGCGCCGACGCCGGCCGGCCCGCCCAGCTTGTGCGCCGACAGGGTGATCAGGTCGACCTTTGACAGAACCGACGGATCCAGCCGGCCCGCCCCCGGCACCGCGTCGACGTGCACCAAGGCGCCGGCGGCATGGGCGCGCTCCACCACCCGAGCGATCGGCTGGATCACCCCGGTTTCGTTGTTCGCCCACATGACCGAGACCAGCGCCGGCTCGTCGGTCTCGCCCAACAGAGTATCAAGATGATCGAGGTCGAGGCGCCCTTCGGCATCGACCGTGATCCGATCCGCGCCCGGTGCCGCCGCCAATACCGCGTCATGCTCGATGCGTGACACCAGAACACGCCCCCGGCCAGTGCCGCGCAGGGCCAAGGCATCGGCCTCGGTGCCACCGGCGGTGAACACCACCCCGGCGGGCGGGCGGTCGACAAGCGCCGCCACCGACGCCCGCGCCCGCTCCAGCGAGGCATGGGCCGCGCGGCCGAAGCCGTGCACGGACGATGGATTGCCAACCGACCCCATGGCGTCGGTCATGGCATCAAGCGCCTCTGGCCGCAGGGGCGCCGTGGCATTGTAATCGAGGTAGATCGCGTCGTTCATGGCGAAAATGGGGTAGGCGCGGAATTCCGCTGCGTCAATGGCGGTGTTCGGCGGCGGCGGTGTTAGCGGCGGCGGTCGAGTGCGTCTCAAGATCGGCCTTGGTGCCAACGGTGCCGGGCACCCGGCCCTCAAGCACATCCTCGACGGCCGGCCGGTTCAGGAGCCAACGAACCTGATTGTCCAACTGTTCTCAGAGGCCGTAGGCCGCGCAACATTCCTTCAGGCTACGCGCCCTGTCCACCACTCCGCTCGACGCAACCGGGCGAAATCCGCTCACGACAAGACAATGAAATGCCCTGCCTCGCCGCATTGAATCCACACCGTCAGCAATGAGCTATTATCCTACTCATCCCTGTACAAACTTATGATAAGAACCAGAAACAACACCGACGAGCCATCCCGCCACGCAATGGGATACCGGCCACTGCCTGTGCACCCCGCGCGCGGCCCATTGAGCGCGTCAGCGGATTGGACAGACCGGCACAACCACGTTATGTGAGCGACACCGCCGTACCGACGCGAGGACAGAATGCCCGAGATCATCATCAACGGGCCTGAGGGCCGCATCGAAGCCCGCTATCTTCATGCCCCAGCGCCGACCGCCCCGATCGCGCTGATGCTGCACCCGCATCCGCAGCATGGCGGGACCATGAACAACAAGGTGGTCTACTCGCTGTATCAAACCTTCGTCGCACGGGGTTTCTCAACGATGCGGTTCAATTTTCGCGGCGTTGGGCGGTCGCAGGGCATCTATTCCGGCGGTGAAGGTGAATTGTCGGACGCGGCCACAGCGCTCGATTGGCTGCAAACCTACAACCCCAACGCCAAGTATTGTTGGATCGCCGGATTCTCGTTCGGAGCCTGGATCGGCATGCAGCTTCTGATGCGCCGGCCGGAGATTACCGGTTTCATCTCCATAGCGCCGCCGGCCAACATGTTCGATTTTACGTTCCTGGCGCCCTGCCCGGCTTCTGGACTGGTGGTTCAGGGGGACAAGGACGATCTGGTGCCGCCGGAATCGGTCAAGAAGCTGGTCGACAAGCTGTCGACCCAACGCGGCATCACCATCACTCACACCATGATCAAGGGCGCCAACCATTTCTTCGGCCAGCATATTGACCAATTAGGCAAGATCGTGGGGGATTACATGGATTCGGTGACACCGAAGGACGCCGACGACGACGCGGCCTAATCGCGTCGCGCCGTCGCCTGGAACAGCACCCCGCCGGTCATCGGACGCGCGACGCCGGTGGTGCCGGGAAAACTGATCGGCAGCCCCAGCCGCGCGCGCACCGCCAGATAGGCGAAAGCCTGGGCTTCCAGCGCGTCGCCATCCCAGCCTTGCGCATCGGCGTCCTCGACCGGCTGGTTCACCGCCTCGCGGATTGCCGCCATCAGCGCGGGATTGTGCCGCCCGCCGCCGGTCGCAATCCACCGGCTGGCCGGGAATGGGAACCATCGCGCCGCCTGAGCGATGGTGCGCGCCGCGAACGCCGTCAGGGTGGTCGCCCCGTCCTCGACCGACAGCCCCTCGATGATCGCCTGAACCTCGGCATGGAACGCATCCCGATCGAGCGATTTCGGCGGCGTACGATCGAAATACAGATGGGCCAGCAACCGTTCCAGCCGTCCGGCGTCGACTTGGCCCGCCGTCGCCAGCCGGCCGTCCTGGTCGAACATCCGCCCCACCATACGCCAGCACCAATCATCGATCGGCGCGTTTCCGGGGCCGGTGTCAAAGGCGAGCAGATCGTCCGTGCCTTCGCCGATCCAGGTCACGTTGGCCACCCCGCCCATGTTCAGCACCACCGCCGGGCGCCGTCCTGCACCAACCAACGCTCGGTGATAGACCGGGGCCAACGGCGCACCCTCACCGCCGGCATCCATGTCGGCGGTACGGAAATCACCCACCACATCGATACCGAGCGTGGCCGCCAGCCGTTGGCCATCGCCGATCTGGCGCGTTCTGCCATGCTCCGGCTCGTGCCAAATCGTATGCCCGTGGAACCCGACGAGGTCGACCGCATCGGCGGCGAGCCCGGCGTGGGTCATCAGCGTCTCCACGGCGCGCGCGTGCAGATCGGTAAGCTCCGCCTCGACCTCCGGCACCGGCCCCTTCGCGCCTAGAATCCCGCGCAGCCGCGCGCGAAACCCATCTTCGTACGGCACGGTGATGGCAGGGCCGGTCTCGACCCGATCGCACCCATCGGTGCGCACCAGTGCGGCGTCGATACCGTCCATGGAGGTTCCGCTCATCAGGCCAATGGCGGTCAGCAATTGTGGCTCGGTCATCGACCCAGTGTCGCGCACCGTCGCCAATGCTTCAACGGGTCGCCCGGTTGTGCTACATCCTGCGCCCCGTTCGACTAGCCATGCCGAGCCAGCTATGCCGAGACTGAGATGAGCACGCCGCGCTCCGATTTCCTGAACGCGATCATGGATCGCGGATTCTTTCACCAGTGCACCGACCTGGAGGCCCTGGATCAAGAATGCCTGGAC
Source organism: Alphaproteobacteria bacterium (assembly GCA_013203465.1). GTDB lineage: Bacteria > Pseudomonadota > Alphaproteobacteria > Thalassobaculales > Thalassobaculaceae > JABMNR01. Next base: position 57,876 of record JABMNR010000092.1, on the reverse strand, counting down.
GGTATGGTCACCGCCTATATCGGCTTCGACTGCACCGCCGACAGCCTGCATGTCGGCTCGTTGTTGCAGATCATGCTGCTGCGCTGGCTGCAGAAGACCGGCCACAAGCCGATCGTGTTGATGGGTGGCGGAACCTCCAAGGTCGGCGATCCGTCCTTCAAGGATGAGGCGCGCAAGCTGCTGTCCGACGATGAGATCGCCGACAACAAGGCCGGAATCCAAAGCGTGTTCGACAAATACCTGTCCTTCGGCGACGGGCCGACGGACGCGGTCATGGTGGACAACGCCGACTGGCTGGACGGGCTGCACTACATCCCCTTCCTGCGTAAATACGGCGCGCATTTCTCGGTCAATCGGATGCTCAGTTTCGACAGCGTCAAGCTGCGCCTTGAGCGGGAGCAGTCACTGAGTTTCCTTGAGTTCAATTACATGATCCTGCAGGCCTACGACTTCCTGGAGCTGCGCCGGCGCTATGGCTGCGTGCTGCAGATGGGCGGCTCGGATCAGTGGGGCAACATCGTCAACGGCGTCGAGCTGACCCGCCGGGTCGACCAGCAAACAATCTACGGGTTGACGTCGCCGCTGATCACCAGCGCGTCGGGCGCCAAGATGGGCAAGACCGCCCAGGGCGCGGTGTGGCTCAACACCGACCGTCTGAGCGTCTACGATTTCTGGCAGTACTGGCGCAACACCGAGGACGCCGATGTCGGCCGTTTCCTGCGCCTGTTCACCGAGTTGCCGCTGGACGAGATCGCGCGCATGGAGGCGTTGGACGGCGCCGAGATCAACGAGGCCAAGAAAACCCTGGCAACCGAGGTAACGGCGCTGTGCCACGGCCGGGCGGCAGCCGAGGAAGCGGCCATCACCGCCCGCCAGACCTTTGAGGCCGGGCAGGCAGCCGAGGGCCTGCCGACAGTCGACGTGACGCGTGCCGATATCGAGTCCGGCCAAGCGGTGATCGACGCCTTGGTCCATGCCGGGCTCGCGATCTCGAAGGGCGAGGCGAGGCGGTTGATCCGCGGCGGCGGTGCCCGGGTGAACGACGCCGCGGTCAACGACGAAGCCGCGACCCTGGCGCTTAGCGACATCAGTGCCGAGGGCGTCGTGAAGCTCTCAGCCGGCAAGAAGCGCCACGCCCTGCTTCGCGTGGTCTGACAGCCGATACGGCTTCATCCGGGGTCATGCCCGTCGTGGCTCAAAGCCCCTGATCTTCGGGTGGCGAGGGTCCGGTCCCGCTGGCCGGCGGCGTACCCTCCGGCGCATCGGCCGAGCGGGCGGCCGCCGACAACAGATCGCGCACGAAACCTGGCGCCAGCGCGGTCAGCGGATTGACAGTAATCTGCGGTTTGTCGCGTGTCCCCGTCACCTGGAACCCCGTGGCCAGCAAGCCCTCACCCTCACCGCCGGTGATCAGCTCACCCAGCACCGGGATACGGTCGATCAACCGCGACAGAGAGTAGGCCGGCGCCAGCAAACCCCCGACATCGATGGTCCCCGCATCGTCGTCGATCACGCCTTCGACCTTCAACCCCAGCCCCGGACCATAGGCGAGGCCGTTGCGTACGGTCACTTTCTTGCCTTTCGTCAGGATGTCCGCCCGGGCGCGGGCGAAGCGGATGCCGTCTCCGGCAATCGCGTCCTGTAACCCGGTGATCGACGCCACCGACAACACCTGCGCGAAGATCGGCGCGTCGACCAACCGGAACTCGTCAATGCGCGCGGCGATGTCGAGCGAGTCGGCGAGATCGTCACCAAGCACCCAACCATCCGCGCGCAACCGACCGCCCCGGATCGTATCGATGATCCCGAAGGCGGTTAGCACGGCGCCGGCATCGGCCGCTTGAAGCGACAACCAACGGGCACCCTCCACCGGCTGGACCGTCAGCGACATCTCGCCCGCGCCCAACCCACCGGTCAGCGTCATGGACGACAGGCGCGGTCCTGTCTGTTTTACGGCCAGCGCCGCGCCGGACAGGGTCGCCGTGTCCGAGAGGTGGAGGATGCCGGCCGACACCCGGACGTCCAGCACTAACCCGTCCGGCCGGTCGTCTTGGTCCTCCCGGTCGAGGATTGGCGAGAGGTCAATAACCGTCCCATCCAAGGCGGCGCGCCACACCCCATCGGTACCGCGTTCGACCCGGCCGGCGGCATCGGTCCGACCCAGGCGCAGCCGCGACAGATCGGCCAACAGAAACCGACCATCCCGATCCAAGGTCACGGTTCCCGCCACGACCAGATCGGCGGTCTTCAGGTCCAATCCCTGGATCGACGGCGGCCCGGCGGCCGGTTCGAGAAGGGTGAGGCGGAGCACCCCGGCCGATCCAGGCGGCTTGTGCCATCCCAGTGGCTTAAGCGTGAGCCCGGTGTCTTGTAAGTCGGCCTCGATTTCGGTACGCGCCGACCCATCAAGCGAGGTCTCAACGTGCGCCATCATCGCGAGACGGCCGTCCATCAGCCCGGTCGCATCCAGACCCAATTCCGCCAGATCCGCCGCCGTCAGCCGGGTGGAAATCCCCGCCCGGCTGGTATAGCCGGCCTGATCGTGGAACCGTTGGTCGAGCCGCACCTCGGCCAGCTCGCCCAGCACCTGGCCCGTCCCTTCAAGCGTCATACCCGCGCCCGTCAAGTCGAGGCTCAACGTGGCGTCGGTCAAATCCTTGCCGGCCACCGCGCCTGGAAATGTCACCCCCGCCAGATTGGCGGCCGCCGCGACCTTGATGTCATCGACATCGAGATCCCTGAGCAGCGGTATCTCGAAGCGCAACCGCGCCCCAGCGCGGCCCACCACACGATCGACATCGATGCCAAGCTTGCGCGGGTAACCGAGAGGCTCGCTGTCCAAGACGCGCAGCGCCTCGGCCAAGGGCCCGCGGATCGCCAATTCCACATCCGCCACCTCGTCCTGCGCAGCGCCAAGCCCCCGGATGGTGACCCGCGACGGCAACACGTCGATTGACCGTAGGTGTCCCGAGGCGATGTCGATGTTGAAAGTTTCCGCGTCGAACACCGCCGATCCGACCGTGTCGACGACTGGTGGCAGCGGACGGAAGTAATGGGTTTCGATGCCCGAGAAATCGATCCGTCCATCCAGGCTGTCGATCCGCAAGGTTCCCACGTCACGTGGATCGAGCCACCCCACGGCCCGCAGGGTGGCCGCGCTGGCTGAGCCCCCTTCCAGATTGTCGGTTACCCATTCTCGCGCTGGCGGCGCGATGTCTGGTGGCCAGTAGCGCTCCAACGCGTCAATCGGCACCCCGGCGGTGGCGACGTCCACGGTCATCGCGTAACCAGAGCGATCACGAGTCAATGTCGCGTTAGCCGCCAGCACGACCCCTTCAACATCAAGGGACGCGTCGACGGCAATTTCATTCAAGTCGTCAGTGATCTCGATCCCGATCGCGCCCCCCCGCACCGTGCGGGGTTTGGGGTACAGCTCGGGGATTAGCACCTCACCGGCACCGATGACGAGCCGAGCCGAGCCGAGCGGCCGCTGGCCAACCAGGCCGATCTCACCCTTCAGCCGCAGATCGACCGGCACGGCAACACCGGCAAGTGGTGCGAGCGCCGTGTCGACCTCGGCAAGCCGGTCGAGCGGTAGCTTGTTCAACTGGGCGTCGAGCGTGACGCGGCCTTCCTCCAGGCGATAGCGGCCCGAGACCTTGAACGGGTTCGGTGCGGCATCACCCCAGTCGGCCCGGCCGTCGACGGAGAACGACAAGCCGTCCGGCGTGCGTTCCAGCGAGGCCGTCACCCGATCGAGCGAAATCGCGAAACGTCCGGCGGCGTCAACCAGGGTAACCGACGCCTCGCGCACCTGCACGATACGGAGGAAGGCGAGTGGCGTCCTATCATCGATCGGGTTGGACAGGCGTCGCAGTATTCCGTTGAGGTCGAGATCGGTTTCGCTCGCTGTCGCCTCGGTCGCGGTTTCCGGCAACAACCGCCATCCGCCGTCCAACGCGCGGATCACCGTGACCCTGGGTCGGATCACGTCGATTCGCTTGGGGGCCAATTGGCCGGACAGCAGGGCCCGTGTACTCAGCCCGACCGATACGGTCGCGACCTGGGCGCGGATTGGTCCATCGACTTCTCGCACCGTGACGTCGCGGGCGACCAGGTCGAAGGCTTTGTTCCAAATGCTCCAGACGATGGCGGTCTCGCCGACGCGGCTGCTCAGGCCGGTTGTTGGATCGCTCAGCATGCGCTCGACATAGGGTCGCGCGCCATCGATCACGATCGGCCCTTTCGACAGGCGCCATGCCAACACCGACCCAGCCACCACCACGCCCAACACGAGGGCGAGCACAATCTCCAAGCACAAGACGGTGGTGCGGCGGATCACGGACGCGGCTCTCCGATCGGTTCCGCGGAACGAAACATTGCCAAAAGTGTTATCACGTTGCGCGGGACGGCACGATGTCCTGTCTTGACCGGACCGGACGCTTCTCCGCACTCTCAAGCGATCATCGGTCCGATACCGGGAATGCCTGTGACCTTCACGCTCCAGCCGCGCACGATTCCGGTCGTTACCGACCCTCAATCCGCCCGAATCGGCCTGGAAAGATGGCGTGAACGGGCAGCCGAGCTGAAGCGCGAGGACGCGGACCGCGCCATGGCGCTGATGGAGGACGCGGACACCCGGGGGCTGGTGGAGGGTATCCTGTCGCACAGCCCCTACCTAACCCGCGACATGCTGCGTGAGCTTCCCTTCGTGACCAGCGCTTTTGCCGACGGCGTCGATCGCACTTTCGCGCGGGTGCGCGCCGAGCTGGCCAGCATCGAGATCGGCGACGAGGCCGTCGTCATGACCGCGCTACGGGCCGCCAAACGGCGGGCGGCAATCACGATCGCTTTGGCCGACATTGCCGGCTTCTGGGATCTGGTGGAAGTTACCACCGCCATCTCGGAGACCGCCGACGGGGCGTTGACCGCCGCCTGGCGGCAAGCGCTGACCGAGGCGATCCGGCGCGGCAAACTTCCGCTACCTGTCTCCGACGATCCGATCATCGGCTCGGGCCTGATCTGCCTCGGCATGGGCAAGCTGGGCGCGCACGAGCTCAACTATTCCAGCGATGTCGACCTGATCGTCCTCTACGACGACACCTTGCCGGCCTATGCCGATCACCTCGAATTGCGGCAGGCCTTCGCCTCGGCCACCCGTACGATGGTCAAGCTGATGGAGGAGCGGACCGCCGACGGCTACGTGTTTCGCACCGATCTGCGGCTGCGGCCCGATCCGTCCTCGACCCCACCCGCCATTCCGATGACGACGGCCGAAGTCTACTACGAGAGCATGGGGCAGAACTGGGAACGGGCGGCCATGATCAAGGCGCGGCCAATCGCCTCGGACCCAACCTCCGCCGACACCTTCTTGAAGGCACTCCGCCCTTTCATCTGGCGCAAGCATCTGGATTTCGCCGCCATTCAAGACGTGCATTCGATCAAGCGGCAGATCGCCTCCCATCGCCGCGCCACGGTGGTTAAGGCCGAGGGCCAGAACATCAAACTCGGACGCGGAGGCATTCGCGAGATCGAGTTTTTCGTGCAAACCCAACAGCTTATTTGGGGTGGTCGCGATGCCCGACTGCGGGTGCGCGGCACCGAGGCTGGATTGCGCGCCCTTGTCGAGGCGGGTCGGGTGGATGGGGCGGTGGCCAACGCTCTTACCCTCGCCTACCGCTTCCTGCGCAAGGTCGAGCACCGCCTGCAGATGGTTGAGGACAAACAAACCCAGACCCTGCCCGCGGAACCCGCGGAACTCGACCGTTTCGCCGCCTTCCTCGGTTATGAGGATCCACGGGACTTTCGCGGCGATCTTGCGCATCATCTGCACACCGTGGCCTATCAGTACGCTCGCCTGTTCGAGGAGGCGCCCGCCTTGACCGTGCCAACCAGCGAGGCGGGAAGCCTCGTCTTCACCGGAAGCGACGACGATCCCGAAACCATCGCCACCCTGTCGGACCTCGGTTTCGAGGATCCAAGCGCACTGGCCGAAACCGTCCGTTCCTGGCATCGCGGAAAGATTCGGGCCACCCGCAGCGAACGGGCGCGCCAGTTGCTCACCGAGCTGACACCGGCTTTGCTGGCCGCGCTGGGGCGTATGCCGCAGCCCGACCAAGCGTTTCGCCGTTTCGACCGGTTCCTGGAGGCGCTACCCGCCGGGGTGCAGATCTTCAGCTTGTTTCACGCCAATCCCAAGCTGATCGAGGTCATGGCCGAGATTCTGGGCATGGCGCCCTCGCTCGCCGCCCAGCTTGGACGTGAGCCGGCGCTGTTCGAAGGTGTGCTGACCCATGACGTCATGGCGCCTCTGCCCAACGCCGACGCGCTGACGGCCGAGCTGTCCGGCCACCTGCGGGTGGTCGACGACTATGAGGCGGCGCTCGACGTCACCCGGCGCTGGACCGGCGATCGGCGGTTCCAGGTCGGCGTGCAGATCATTGAGGCGCATCTCGACGCCGATCGTGCGGGTGAGACCTTCTCGGACATCGCCGACGCCACCATCCGGTCTCTGCTGCCGTGGGTTGAGCGTGACTTCGCCCGTCGGCACGGCCGGTTGCCCCGGCAAGCGGGCGACGACGACGCACCGACCCTCGCGGTTCTGGCGCTTGGCAAGTACGGCGGCCGAGAACTCAGCCACGGCTCCGATCTCGACCTTATTTTTCTCTATGACGCTCCGCTCGATGCCGAGAGTGACGGCGACAAGCCGCTGATGGCCTCGGCCTACGCCATTCGGCTTGGCCAGCGACTGATCTCGGCGTTGTCGGCGAAGACGGCGGAGGGTGCGTTGTACGAGGTCGACATGCGGCTTCGGCCGGACGGTCAAAAGGCACCGGTCGCCACCGCGCTCGAAACCTTCGAGAAGTATCACCAGAACGACGCCTGGACCTGGGAACGCATGGCATTGACCCGTGCGCGGGTCGTGACCGCGTCACCGGGACTACGGCGGAAACTGGAAGACGGTATCCGCCGCATCCTAACGGCCGAACGCGACCCCGATGCCCTGTTGGCCGACGTTGCCTCCATGCGCGCCCGCACCGCCAAGGAGCACGCCTCGACCAGTCCCTGGCAGGTCAAGCACTGGCGCGGTGGCTTGCTCGATCTGGAGTTCATCGCCCAGTACCTGCAACTGCGTCACGGCCACGCCCATCCCAAGGTGATCGACGGCAATACCGCCGAGGCGTTTCGCAAGCTTGGCGAGAACGGCATCCTCCGGGAGGAAGACGCCAAGTTCCTGACCAACGCGACCCACATATGGCGCAATCTGCAGGGTCTGCTGCGGCTCACGGTCGGCGATCGGTTCGATGTCGAGACCGCTCCCGAGGCGCTCAAGCGCCGTCTGGCCCGCACCGGACGCGCGGTCGACTTCGCCACTCTGGAACGTAATCTGGAGGCGCTCTCAAGGGGTGTGAGCGAGCAGTACGACCGGATCATTGGCGCACCGAGGGCCTGACGGGCCGGCGAACCCGGCCACTAATCGGGTTGTCCCGATTTCATGCCTCGGACGGGTCGGACGACCAGCAAGCATGACAGCAGTCCCAACACACTCAACACGCCGATTAACGCGCCCATCGGCAGGGGCGTGCCGTCGTGCAACAGGCCGACGAGTCCTCCGACCGCCGCACCCAGCATCATCTGAAAGAACCCGAACAACGAGGCGGTGGTGCCGGCAAGCGCCGCGAACGGTTCCAACGCACCGGCGATCGCGTTGGCACCGATGAAACCGAGGCTTCCAACAACGATGATCATCGGAATCACCACTCCATACAGGCCGCCAATCTCCAGAGCCGTGGCCAGAAACAGCATCACGCCGCCAAACGCCGAGACCAAGCTGCCAATCCGCAGCATGACCAAGGCGCCCATGCGCACCACCAAACGCGCATTGATGTAGTTGGCCGCCATGATCCCGAGCACGTTCAGCCCGAACAACAGCCCGTAGTGCTGTCGCGGTACGCCAAACACCTCGATGTACACGAAGGGTGACGCAGCGAAAAAAGTGAACATGCAAGCAAAGGCGAAGGCGGCGGACAGCATGCAGCCGACCGACTGACGTTCGCTCAGGATGCGGCGATAACTACGCAACAGCGACAGCACCGCCAACGGCGTGCGCTTGTCCTCGGGCAGGGTTTCCGGCACCCGCACGACAAGCGCTATCAGGCAGGCAGCACCGAAGCCGCAGAGCACCAGGAAAATCGCCCGCCAGCCGAACCAGATCAACAGATAGCCGCCGATACTCGGCGCCAGAAGTGGCGTGATCGAGAACGCCAGATTTATGAAGGATTGCGCCCGCGCGGCCTCGTCCAAGGAAAACAGATCACGTACCATCGCCCGGGCGATGACACCGCCGGCGGCGGCTCCCAGCGCCTGGACAAATCGCGCTGCGATCAGTTCCGTGATACTGCCCGCGAACAGGCAAGCGAGGCTGGCCAGACAGTAAAGAAGGATACCGCCCATCAACACCCGGCGGCGTCCGAAGGCGTCCGAGGCCGGACCGTAGAATAGCTGGCCGATCCCGAGGCCGATGAAAAACGCGCTGAGTGTGAACTGGGCCTGGCCGGTACCCGGCGCCAATTCTGCATCAATCGTCGGTAGGCTCGGCAGATACATATCAATCGCCGCAGCACCCAGCGCCGCTAACGCACCCAGGGTCAGCATCAGCCCCTTGGTCGAGCGCTCTTGCATCAAATCACTTTTTTAAGCGGTTGCGGACGGTCGGTAAGAATGGCTCAGGCGAGATCGGAAAGCCTGATCATATTGTCACGCTCACAGAAAGGCGCGCAAACCGGCGTTGATCGCAGGCATGGAACCATGGAATTCAAGCTTCAGGAAGCAGGCAGTTTGGTGCTGACCGATTGCTGGCCGCCGTCGGTGACCACCTTGATCTTGCCGATCTTGGCCATCTTCAAGTTGACACCGGCGGTAACCGCGCCGGACATGTTGGCGCCGCGTAAATCCGCGCCGTCGATCTTGGCACCGGTCAAATTGATGCCGCGCAGATCGGCGCCGGCAAGGTAGGCCCCCCGCAGATCGGCGCCGGCAAAATCCGCATGCTGGAGATCGGCGCAGGTAAGCTCCACAAACCGCAAGTCACGGCCGTTGAAATCGGCGTCACGGAACACTCCGCGCGTGCCTTTCTTGCCTTCGCTCATCACCCATTGCACGTGCGCGCGCATGGCCTTGACCATCGATGTCTCCAAGCCGTCATAGCTACGAAACACCGCCACGCCTTCCAAATCGACCCCGTCGAGCTTGGCGTTGGTCAGAATGGCGTTGCGCATCACGGCACCCGACAGATCGGCGCCCGTCAAATCGGCACCGGTAAGATCGGCGCCGGACAAATTAGCTTGGCCTAACCGCGCACCCTTTAGGCTGGCGCCGCTCAGATCGCACTCAAACAAATTAGAATGTTGCAGGTTGGCGCCATCCAATTTGGCGCGTTTCATGGTGGCGCGTTCGAGGTCCGTACCCTCAAGGTTCGCGGGACGGCTGTCGCCGGCCAGATTGATGGTGGCCGGTCGTAAATCGGCGTCACTCAGATCGACTCCCTTCAGGCTCGACTGGCGCATATGGACGCCGCGCATCGTCGCCGAGCGGAAGCTCGCCCCATCGAAGGTCACATGGGTCATGCGCGAGAGGTCGAGTTCGGCGCTGTCGAAGGCCGTTCCCCGGAAACTACAGGTACGAAATTTGCACTCGACGAACACCGCCCGTTCCAACGATACCTCGGTGGTGTGCACTCCCTGCACCGTTGCCTTGAACAGCTTGAGCGCCCGTCCCTTGTTCGCGTTCTCCAGATATTCGGTATGCTTGGCGAACAACGACGCGAAGGCATCCTTGTCGATGAATAGCGTGGATGGCGAGGGATTGGCCATGGCGCGGTTGTTCCAAATATGGGGGCCGTTCAAAATACGTCATGAGTTCATCGTCTTATGAACGGCCAACGGACGACTCTTACTACGATACGAGCGATTGGGTGAATTTACCGTTAACCTAGCCCGCGTAATCTGATGAGGTATGGCAATGAACCGAGCATCCGAGACCATCCAGGAAGCCGTGCAGGCGGCAAAGGCGGCACCGATCACCGGCCGCTGCGTTTGGACCGGCGAGGAGTTGGCGGCGTCCGGCGACTGGATCTGGCGTTGGCCCGAGGGTGCCATGGACGAGATCGACACCGCGTGGCGGGCGATCGCGACCCGGGTGGACGAGCCGACCCGGATCACCGCCGCCGATTTCCCGCTGCCTGGACTGCGTGATTTCTTCGACGCGATGTTGGCGGAGTTGGAAGATGGCCGGGGGGCGATCCGATTGACCGGCTTCCCGGTCGAACGCTACGGCCGCGATGCCTTGCGCGCGATCTTCTGGGGCATCGGCTGTCATCTGGGCACCGCCGTGCATCAGACCGCCCACGGCGAGATTCTGGGCGAGGTACGGGACGAAAGCGGCGATGGCGGCATCGTCAGCCAACAGATCGGCGCCAAGGCGACCGGCGACGAACGGGTCCTGGCCTCCCGCGCCCGCGCCCGCTCGACCGGCCCGCTGCGGTTTCACACCGACCGGTGCGACGTGATCGCGCTGCTGTGCGCGGCGAACGGTATCGAGGGCGGGGTCAGCAAGCTGGCCAGCATCCCCTACATTCACAACGAAATCATGCGCCGCCGGCCGGATTTGCACGCGCTGTTGTGCCAGGACTACTGGCGCTCCCGCCCGGACGACGAGGAGGGGCCGCGGCACGATAAGGTGTTCGCCCTGCCGGTGTTCGGCGTGCGCGACGGCAAGATCAGCAGCCAATACTCCCGCACCTACGTCGAACAGGCGCAGGAGATCGACGGTGTGCCCACGCTGACCGCCGCCCAGAACGAGGCGCTCGACCTGCTGGCCGAGATCGCCGAGGAGAATTGCCTGCAGGCGCCGTTCGCCGAGGGTGACATCCAGCTGCTCAACAACCACGTCGTCTACCACGGCCGCACCGCCTACGCCGATGATCGGGCGAGCGGCAAGACCCGGCTGCTGATGCGGCTGTGGCTCAGCGTGCCGAACAGCCGGACGCTGCCCGACGGGTTCGAGGTGCTGTGGGGCGCGACCGAGGCGGGCGCGTTGCGCGGCGGGGTTTCGCCCGCCGCCTGACACACGGCGCCACGATCAAGCCGCGTCCAGGTCACGCCGCCAGCGGCGATTCCGCGCGGGCATAGGCCTGCTTGGCCCGGTCGGTGTCGCCGCGCAACTCGTGCGCCCGGGCGACGAGCTTCCAGTTCAACGGGCTGGACGGCTTCAACTGGCACCGTTCGTTGGCCAGCGCCAGCGCCAGATCACCCTGCCCCGAGCGCAACGCCGCCTCCAGCAGGGTCCAAGCGATGATGTCGCGCTGGGCATGGCTGCCGCCCAGCCGGTGGGTCCGGTAGCGGGCGGGCAGAAGTTCGGCGACGCAGGCCTCGTAGCGTTCGTCGGCGAAGGCCTGCAGCGCCCGGCAGAACGGCAGGCCCATCTCGCGGCTCATCGCCACGTTGGCGTCGCCGGCGTGCTCCAGATACCGCTCGTTGGCGGTCAACAGCCGACGCTGAGCCTCATCCCGGCCATCGCCGACGAAGGCCATCATCGCGTGCACGTCGTTGAAGGCGTACAGCGTATCCTCGGCGCTGCGTTCCCACTTGTCCGCCAGCTCACGCCATCGGGACCCGACGTCGGCGTTCACCAGCTTCAGCCGCCAGAGCAGCGCCGCGCTGTCGAGCTCCTCGTACTTGTCGCCGCTGACACCGTCGGAACGCAGGTTCTGGTCGTAAATATCCAGCACCTCGCCGGTCCGGCCGAGGTCGAGGTGGAACAGCGACAGATGCCACCACAGGTGATTGCGGAAATGACCGTCGGCCCACACCGCGCGCCGCTCGTTCATGAACTGGATGCCGCCGAGCTGACGGCCCTGCATCTCCATCACATGAGCGACGGCGTGGATCGCGTAGGGGTGGCTGGGCCGCATGGCCAGCGCCATCCGCCCGGTCTCCTCGGCGCGGAAGAAATCGCGGTTCTCTTCCAGCCCGAAGGAGTAAAATCCCAGTACGAAGGCATAGCCCGGCACCGACTCGTCCCACAGCGGGAACACCCGGGCCACGGAATCCCGCTGCCCCACGATGTCGCCCAACAGCACGTCGGTCAGATGCACCAGCGACAACGCCAACAGGTCGAACGGATAGTGGACCAGCACATCCTCCCAACACTGGACGGCGGCGTGGAAATCGCCGTCGATCCAGGCGCGCACGGCGGCGGTGTGGCCGCGTTCCCGATCGTTGGCTTGAGCGTCCAGCGCCTCCGCCGCCTCGACGCTGGCGACCATCGCGTCGTACATCCGGGTTTCCATCGCCTGGGTCAGCATGCCGACCTTGAAGCAATGGCCCATGACGAAATCCGGATGCTCGGCTAGCACCGCGTCGATCCGGGCAACCGGATCGCCCTCGAACGCCAACGCTTCGTCGAGCGCCGTATCCAACGCGGCCGCCAGAGCGGGATTGTCGGTCGACAGCGGCACTCCTCGGCAATCGGTGGTGGCCATGATCTTGCTCCCGGCGCAATATATGAATGGCATTTTAGAGAATACTCTTCCCGCCCTGCCGCGACCAGTCACAACAACGCTGTCGATGCGTGATTGACAATGCACACCCATGACCAAAATTGACCATCATCCGACCCCCTTTCCACCCGCGACCTGACCTGGAGAATTTCCATGAGCCTCGACGTCGGCGACAAGGCCCCCGATTTCACCATGCCGACCGACGGCGGCGGCGCGGTGTCGCTAGCGGCGCTGAAGGGCAAACCGGTGGTGCTGTACTTCTACCCGCGCGATGACACGCCGGGCTGCACCAAGGAGGCCTGCGGCTTTCGCGACGCCATGCCGGACTTCTCCGCGCTGGACGCCACGATCATCGGCGTCAGCCGCGACACCGCCGCCAAGCACGACAAGTTCAAGGCCAAGTACCACCTGCCCTTCACCCTTGGCGCCGACGACACCGGTGCCGTCACCGAAGCCTATGGCGTGTGGGTCGAGAAGAGCCTGTACGGCCGGAAATCCATGGGCATCGAGCGCGCGACCTTCCTGATCGACGGCGCCGGTGTGATCCGCGGCGTCTGGCGCAAGGTCAAGGTGCCGGGCCATGTCGAGGCGGTGCTGGCGGCGGCGAAGGCGCTCTGAACGTCCGACCGCGTTCCCGCATTCCCGGTCAATGAGCCGGAGCCTAGACCGGCTCAAGGCCGGGGATGCGAAGAGGAGCCGAACGGCTTGGACAGCGGTTATTCTCTACACACTTTCCAGCAGGATCCTTGTCAGTTCCTCCGGCGCGTCGACCATGACGTCGTGGCCGACCGGCACCTCGTGGCACGGCCAGCCGGCGGCGCGGGCGGTCGCCAGGGCGGTGTCGAAGGTCGGGTTCGGATAGCCCGAGGCGCGGATATAGACCCGGTCGGTGATCCGGTCGGCGGCCCCGCTCAGGTGCAGATGTTCGGTAAAGCAGGCGAGCGGCAGGTCGGTGCATTTGGCATCGACCCAGGCGCGGTCGGCCTCGTTCACCAGGAAGGTCGCCGCCGGGGTCGGCGGGATACGCCAGCCGTTGCCCCGCGTACGGGCCGCCTCGAAGGTGGCGGCAACCTGTTCCGGCGCGCGGAGATCCATGGCGCACTGACCGTGCTTGGGCGTGAGCGCATCGAGAAACACCAAGGTCTTGATCCGGTCGGCCACCCGGTCGGCGGCGCCGGTGATCACCATCCCGCCATAGGAATGGCCGACCAGCACCACGTCGCGCAGCTCCTCCCACGCCAGAAGCCCCGCGACATCGCGGATATGGGTTTGCAGCGACAGGGTCGGCCCCATCAGATGCGCCCGGTCGGCAAGTCCGGTCAGCGTCGGCGTGAACACCGTGTGCCCGGCGGCCCGCAAACGCTCGGCGACGCGAACCCAACACCAGCCGCCGTGCCACGCCCCGTGCACCAATACATACGTCGTCATACGCCGAGCCTCCCTTATGAGCCAAGTGGGCCGAGATTTCTCGACCAGTGATCGAGCACCGCCATGCCGAACGGATGTGGCGCCTGGGCCGGGCCGCGATCATGCACCGCGTCCAAGCCGATGCGCCGCGCCGCCAGCCGCTTTCCGTAGCACATCAGATGGTCGATCGTGCTCATCAGATAGTGCAGCAGCGGCAGAATGTCCTTGAATGTCGCTTCGGCCTGATCCGTCCGCCCGGCGCGGTAATCGTTGAAGATCCGGCTTTGGATGTCGCAGGTCTCGACGCCGGGGATCAGGCCGACGCAGCCGGCCCGCAGGCTGTCGATCAGCTCGATGCCGTTGCGGCCGTTGAGAATCTGGAAGGTGCCGTCCGCGTCCTCGGCCAGCCGTCCCATGTATAGCGCCGGACCCTCGGCCTTGAGGATCGAGACGTTGGGATGACGGCGGTTCAGCTCGATCAACCCGGCGTTGGACAGCCCGATGCCGATGTACTCCGGCGCGTTCTGGATACCGATCGGGATCGGCGAGGCGTCGGCCACGGCGCCGAAGAACGCGATCAGCCCTTCCTCGCTCGCGGTCTTGACCGGCGGCGGCTGCAACACCGCCCACCCGGCGCCGGCATCGGCCGCCAGACGCACCGTCTCGATCTGTCCTCCGACGGTGTTATCGGAGACGATGACGCTGACCGGCACGCGGTCATCGGCCGCGCCCAAGGTCCAGGCATTGAGCGCGCGGCGCTCCTCGACCGTCAGCTTGTTGCACTCGGTCGCCAGCCCGCCGACCGCCAGCCCGTGCGACCCGGCGGCGATGCAAGCCTCGACCTGGGCGGTGAAGGCGCCCTTGTCCAACGCCCCGTCGGCGCCGAACAGCGCGTACAGCATCGGATAGATGCCGGTGATGGTCGTAGCCGCCATGGTGATGTCCTCCACGCTCCGCCTAAGATGATCGTGCACCGCGATCATGCCCGATCGCAACGCCGGGCTTGCACCGACGCCCCGGTGCCCCAAAATCTGGGAACCGTACCGAAAGGAGAGTCCCCATGCCCGACGCCGGTTCCAATCCCGCCCCCGGGTTCGCCCGCAAGCCCGATCACGCGATGAGCTTCGCCCCCTCCGGCCAGCACATCGTGGTCAAGCTCGGTGGCGAGATCATCGCCGAAACCGATCGCGCGCTGCTGTGCGAGGAAAGCGGCCACGGCCCGGTGCACTACATCCCGATGACCGACACCCGCGCCGATCTATTCCGCCCGACCGCCACCCACACTCATTGCCCGTTCAAGGGCGACGCCAGTTATTGGTCGATCACCGCCGGCGGCAAGGAGGCCCGCGACGCCGCCTGGTCCTACGATCTGCCGTTCGACGAGGCGGTGACGATCAAGGGCCACATGGCGTTCTACCCGGACCGGGTGGATTCGATCGAGGTGGGATAGGAAGCGATGCGCTCGGAAGCCAACCTGGAGCAGATCCGAGCGTACTACGCCGATCTGGTGACGGCAGCGACCGGCGACCCTGCGGTGCGCAAAGCCTTCGCCACCGTGCCGCGCGAGCGCTTTCTCGGGCCAGGTCCCTGGAAGGTGTTCGTGTGGGCCGACGGACAGTATGTGACCACGCCGAGCGATGATCCGGTGTTCATCTACCAAAACGTCCTGATTGGTTTGAAACCCGAGGAAGGCGTCAACAATGGCGATCCGTCCTTGCATGCGCGGATGCTGAGCGCGCTCAACCTTTCGCCGGGTGAGACGGTTCTGCACCTCGGGTGCGGCACGGGATACTATACCGCCCTCATTGCCGAGTTGGTTGGTGAAGACGGCTCAGTGCTTGCCATCGACATTGACCCCGGCCTTGCTGAGCTGGCGCGAACCAACCTCTCCCCTTGGCAACACGTGACGGTCGACTGCCGTTCCGCTACCGACGGTGCGTTGCCCGCCGCCGATGCGATTTATGTGAACGCCGGGACAAACATGGTCGTCCGGCACTGGGTCGAAGCGCTGAACCCGGGCGGCCGGTTGTTGTTTCCGCTGCTTGGTGATAGCGGTTGGGGCGCTAACTTGCTCGTGACGAACACCGGGCCCGGATATGCCGCACGCTTCGTTAATCGAGCCGCGTTTATAGCCTGCGTCGGTGCGCAGAGTGCCGAGGATGGACACGTTCTAGACAAGGCATTCAGGTCGGGAGGATGGGACACGGTGTGCTCCCTGCACCTCGATACTCCGCCTGACGACACATGCTGGGTGGCTGGGCAGGGCTGGTGGCTGTCCACGGCCGCGATGCACTGAAAAAATGGGCGGCGACCGAGCGCTCTCGGTGCTTCCACAGCATTTTCAAGCATGGTTCGCGTCCAAGGGTTGGACGGTTCATCCGCATCAGGTGGACATGCTGGCCGCCGCGCGGGAGAGACGCTCGGCGCTGCTGATCGCGCCGACCGGCGGCGGCAAGACCCTGGCCGGGTTCCTGCCCAGCCTGGTCGAGCTGTCCGAGGCGCCGCGCGACGGGTTGCACACGCTTTACATCTCGCCGCTCAAGGCGCTGGCGGTCGACATTCACCGCAATCTGACGGCCCCGATCGAGGAGATGGGGTTGCCGGTGACGGTGGAGACCCGGACCGGCGACACCCCAAGCTCGAAACGCACCCGCCAGCGCCAGCGGCCGCCGAACATGCTGCTCACCACGCCGGAGAGCCTGGCGTTGTTGCTGTCCTACCCCGACGCCGAGGTCATGTTCGCCGGGTTGCGGTGCGTGGTGGTGGACGAGTTGCACGCGCTGGCCGACAACAAGCGGGGTGAGCTGCTGGCCCTCGGCCTCGCCCGACTGTCCCGGTTCGCGCCGCACGCTCGCCGGGTCGGGCTGTCCGCCACCGTGGCGCATCCGGCGGCGTTGGAGGCCTATCTGTCGCGTGACGGGCGGCCCGGCACCGGCGATGTGACCGTGGTGCGCGGCGGCGCGGCGGCGCGGGCCGAGGTGAAAATCCTGCTGCCGGACGGCGCCCTGCCTTGGTCCGGGCATATGGGGCTGTACGCCATCGACCGCCTCTACGCCGCGATCCAGGGCGCGAAGACCACCATCGTCTTCGTCAACACCCGCGCCCAGGCCGAGTTGATCTTCCAGGCGTTGTGGCATGCCAACGAGGATCACCTGCCGATCGCCTTGCATCACGGCTCCTTGGCGGTCGAGCAGCGCCGCAAGGTCGAGGCGCTGATGGCTCAGGGCGGGCTGCGCGCGGTGGTGGCAACCTCCTCCCTCGACCTCGGGATCGACTGGGCCGCCGTCGATCTGGTGATCCAGGTCGGCGCGCCCAAGGGCTCGTCCCGCCTCTTGCAACGGATCGGCCGCGCCAACCATCGGCTGGACGAGCCGAGCCGGGCGCTGCTGGTCCCGGCCAACCGGTTCGAGGTGCTGGAGTGCAAGGCGGCGCTCGATGCCGTCAACGCGGGGGAGCTGGACGGCGATCCGCCGCGCCCGGGCGGGCTCGACGTGCTGGCCCAGCATGTACTCGGCACCGCCTGCGCCGGACCGTTCGACCCCGGCGCGCTGTTCGCCGAGGTGACGGGCGCCGCGCCTTATGCCGATCTCGACCGCGCCACCTTTGACCAGGTGGTCGAGTTCGTCCGCACCGGCGGCTACGCGCTCGATGCCTATGAGCGGTTTCAGAAGATCATCCGCCGACCCGACGGCCACTACGAGCTGGTCGATAAGCGGGCCGCCCAGTCCTACCGCATGAACGCCGGCACCATCGTCGAGGCGACGACGGTCAAGGTCCGGCTCGGCCGCGGCCGGGTGCTGGGCGAGGTCGAGGAATACTTCATCCAGATGCTGCGGCCCGGCGACACTTTCCTGTTCTCGGGCCGGTTGCTGACCTTCCAGGACCTGCGCGAGAACACCGCCCACTGCACACCCGGTGGCGACGGCGATCCCGCCGTGCCGGCCTATGCCGGCGGCAAGCTGCCGCTGACCACCCATCTGGCCGACCGGGTCCGCGCCCTGCTGGAGGATCCCGACGTCTGGCCGACCCTGCCCAGCCCGGTGGAGGAATGGCTGGAGTTGCAGCGTTGGCGCTCGATCCTGCCGCGCGCCGATCGCCTGCTGGTCGAAACCTTCCCGCGCGCCGACCGCGAGTACCTGGTGGCTTATACTTTCGAAGGCCGTAACGCCCACCAAACCCTGGGCATGCTGCTGACCCGGCGGATGGAGCGCATGGGGCTCGGCCCGCTCGGCTTCGTCGCCACCGATTACGTCATCGCGGTGTGGTCGGTGAAACCGTGCGCGGACATGGACACACTGTTCGACCAAGACATGCTGGGCGATGATCTGGAGGAATGGATGGCGGAATCCAGTCTGTTGAAGCGCACCTTCCGCACCGTCGCGGTGATCGCCGGGCTGATCGAACGCAAACTGCCCGGCCATGAGAAGAGCGGCCGTCAGGTGACCTTCAACTCCGACCTGATTTACGACGTGCTGCGCCGCCATCAGCCGGATCATATTTTGCTGGAGGCGACCCGGCAGGACGCCGCCCGCGGTCTGACCGACATCAAGCGGCTGGGTGAGTTGCTGGTGCGGGTCCGGGGCAAGATCGACCACCGAAGGCTCGACCGGGTGTCGCCGCTCGCCGTGCCGGTGCTGCTGGAAATCGGCCGGGAACAGGTGGCGGGAGGGGCGGTCGAGGCGCTGATGCAAGACTTCGCCGACGATCTGGTGCACGAGGCGATCGGCGGCGACATGCAGGCGAGCTTGCCACTTTAGAGAGTTCACGGCATGCCGATGCTTGACCTCATGGGCGGGGCGGCCGACGGTCCAGCCATGACCGACCCTGCCGCCTTCCCGCTCAATGGCGCGCGCCTCTGTGCCGACCCTTCGGGCGTGCTGCTGTGGCCCGAGCACCGGACGCTGATCGTCGCCGATCTGCATCTTGAGAAAGGCTCGGGCTTCGCGCGTCGGGGCGTGATGCTGCCGCCCTACGACACCGGCGCCACCCTGACCCGCCTCGCCTCCGCGATCGACACCCATCGGCCCGCGCGGGTGATCTGCCTGGGCGACAGTTTTCACGACCCGGCGGCGGCGAGCCGGGTCGCGGCCAAGGACGGCGAGAAAATCCGCGCGCTCACAGCACGCACCGACTGGCTGTGGATCGCCGGCAATCACGATCCGGCACCGCCAGCCGATTGGGGCGGTGCGGTCACGGACACCCTTGTGGACGGCCCGCTTACCTTCCGTCACGCGGCGGTGGCGGACACCGCACCGGGTGAGGTGTCCGGCCATTACCACCCCAAGGCGCGGGTGCGGGCGCGCGGCAAGAGCGTGTCCGGGCGCTGTTTCGTGACCGACGGCCGGCGGCTGATCCTTCCGGCGTTCGGTGCCTATACCGGCGGGCTCGATGTCGGCCACCCGGAATTGCGCCGGCTGTTGGCCCGCCGGTTCGAGGTCTTTCTGCTCGCCGCCGGGCGGGTTTGGCGGGTTCCCGGTAGCAAGCTCATGACGCCGGCGCGTGTCTGACGCCGCCTGGCGCGGGTTCTCCCGTAACATGCTGTTCCCCATGCCGGACCTGCCGAAGACGCCGTTCAAATCGGTGTTCGCGGATTTTCCCTGGGTCGAGAACCAGGATGGTCGAGAACCAGGATGTACGTGCGCTCTGGCCACGGGGGCACACCGGCTACCCGATCGTCGATACGGGTGGCGTGTGCGTCGTCAGGCACGATATAGATAGGTGAGCAAACGCGAGGAACCGCTGCCCGTGACCACGCCGGCCGAAAGCTTCGATCATCGCCATGACCACGAGATGTGCGTGGCCGACGCGCTGCACGCGGCCGAGATCATCTGCGCGCAGCGTGGTGCCCGCCTGACCGATCTGCGTCGCCGGGTGCTGGAACTGGTGTGGGACAGCCACGCGCCGATCGGCGCCTACGAGCTGATCGACAAGCTGGCCAAGGCGCGCACCGAGGACGGCACCGAGAGCCGAGTGGCGCCGCCCACCGTCTACCGCACCCTCGATTTCCTGATCGCGCAGGGATTGGTCCACCGGATCGAGAGCCGCAACGCCTTCGTCGGTTGCGCCCGGCCGGAACTGCCGCATCGCGGCTATTTCCTGATCTGCGAGACCTGCGGCGTCGCCCATGAGTTGGAAGGCGGCGCCTTGGACGCCGACCTGCGATCCCGCGCCCGCGATCTCGATTTCGAGGTCCGGCGCATCACCATCGAGATGGCCGGCCGTTGCCCGGCATGCCAAGCCGCCACCGGAGCCCCCGCATGAGCACCACCGATACCGACGCCGCCCCCTCGCCGCTCGACCGGCTGCCGGTCTCGATCCTCACCGGCTTCCTGGGCAGCGGCAAGACCACCCTGCTCAAGGCGTTGCTGGCGCATCCGGGGATGGACCGGGTGGCGGTGATCGTCAACGAGTTCGGCGAGATCGGCCTGGATCACAGCCTGATCGAGACGGTGGACGAGGACACCGTGCTGCTCAATTCCGGCTGCCTCTGCTGCACCGTGCGCGGCGACCTGCTGGATACCCTGAAGTCGCTGTACAAGCGCCGGGCCAAGGGCGAGGTCGCGCCGTTCGATCGCATCGTGATCGAGACCACCGGTCTGGCCGATCCGGCGCCGATCCTGCACACCATGATGTCCGACGGCTTCCTGGTCACCCGCTTCACATTGGACGGGGTCATCGCCGTGGTCGACACGGTGAACGCGCCCTGGCAGTTCGACCAGCAGTTCGAGAGCGTCAAGCAGGTGGCGGTCGCCGACCGGATCGTGCTGACCAAGACCGATCTGAGCGACGATGCCGCGACCGCCGCCGTCGAGGCGCGGATCACCGCGATCAACCCGGCCGCCCCGGTCCGGCGGGTGGTCAACGGCGCGGTCGAGCCGTCGATGTTGTTCGACGCCGGGTTGTACAACCCGATGACCAAATCCACCGACGTGCAGCGCTGGCTGAAGGAGGAGGCGTACCGCGACACCGAAGGCCACGTCTATCACCGCCCCGGTGAAGACGGGCATGGGCGCGGCCACGAACATGATGAGCCCGAATATGATGAGCACGGCCATCACGGTCACCACCACCACGACGTCAACCGGCACGACGACCACATCCGGGCGTTCTGCCTGACCTTCGACGAGCCGTTTCCGTGGAACAAGATCGCCCCGGCCCTGGACATGCTGGTCCAAACCCACGGGCTGAACCTGCTGCGGATGAAGGGGGTTCTCAACATCGCCGAGGTCGACCACCCGGTGGTGGTGCACGCCGTCCAGCACCTGTTCCACCCGCCGGCCAAGCTCGACGCCTGGCCCGACGACGACCGCCGCTCGAAGCTGGTGATCATCGCCCGCGACCTGGAAAAGGACGCGTTCGAACGGATCATCAACTCCTATCTGGCGCTGGAGTTCGCGTGAAATTATTTACACTTGCAGTATAACCAGTATACATTGCGTTCAAATGAATGCCATACCTCATATGGCGGTGCGCTAAAATGACTGACGCAAAAAACTATGTAGAATGTCAGACAACCAAAAAAGTGTCTATTGACCATATTAGATGGCTTTATACAGAGATAAGAGCTTACGATATCCATTATAGTACTGTTCGAAGTGCATTATCTGTTTTTTTGATTGGCGTTATGTTTTTAATGATGCGGGGTTTTTTCTCAGAAGAAATTAAACCGGAAGATAAATTCTATTACGCTGTATTTATCGCTATGTTAAATTTTTTTATGATTTTGATTAATTTTTACTTTCAAGGAATGACTTATTCTTGTAGAAAATTTCAAAGAATAATCGAATCTTTCATAATAAAACACAATATAGAAAATAAAAAATCAATTATTGAAATACATGAAGAATATATTTCAATAAGAGAAAAAATTTCATGGATTTATAAACATAAAAGCAAAGTAATTAAGGCTATACAGTCTGATAGGCCTCTACAGTTAGTACTTCTTGGTACATTGGTATTTTGGATAACGTTGTCATTTGGTGAACCCGTAACAAATTACTTAAATAATAAATCAAAACCCGACCCAGTTTTTTCAGAATTAAAAATACAATTGGACGATCTTGCTATAAAATTAGATGATCATACAAATAGTTCGATGGCTGATTTTAAAATTATCAACAAGAAAGTTATCGATATGGAAAATACAGATAGTATAAAAAGTAAAAACGATGTTGTTGAAATAATTGAAAACACATGGCCTTTGAATTATTTGATCTGGTATTAAATACTTTTCTAGTTTTTTGACGATTTTACCCCGCCAACATCGACGGCCACAGCCGCGTTCTGTGTTTGACCTTCGACGAGCCGCTCCCCTGGAAAAATTGCCCCCGCGCTGGAGTTCGCATGACCGCGTGTTTTTAGATCAAAGCAGAGTCCGGCACCGGCCGGGCGGCCGGTCGCTCGTCCTCTCGCCACTGTCGCAGCCCAGATCAGCGCCCACCGCAGCCGCCTGCCGACGTTGGCGCGCCGTGCTCAAATCGTCGGCGTTTGACCCGTTTGTTGGTTCTCGAACCCCGCCCACTCCCAGACCTCTGGGCCATAAAACCAGGCCGCTGTCCCGACGACCGCGAGGGGGACCACATCGAACAGAAGATGTCCGAACAGCAGGAACCCGCCCGCGGCCGCGAGCGCCGCTTGCGGGCCGACCACATAGGCTGTCGCGGCGGTGCCAGCCGCCGCTCCCCCCGCGACCAAGCCGCCGATCATCACCTGATCCTCGCTGGCGCACATGTCCCACAGACAATACTGCGGATCAGCGTTGAGCTCTGGAGCCGGGTGTTGGGACGCCGCCGACGGCGTGGTGAGAGAAACAGCGACGGTTGTGAGAACCACCACCGTCAATGTGCGGATCAGGACGCGGCAGTGGTTCACGGTATCCTCCGTATCCCTAAGGGTAGGTTCATTTTGTCCAATCGGACGAACAGCTATCACTTGCCGACGGCGCGCACGATCCAACATCCAGCGCGGGCTCTTCTCTTCGGCGACCCCCGCATCATAGATACCGCCAAGACCATTAGGCAAGCCGCGCCTGAACGTTCAGCGGATCGCGGCAACACCTTGCCGTAAAGCTGTCACCCCGGCAGCACCAGCCACAGCACCACTGGCAGAAACGCGAACGCCAGCAGCGTCGATAGCACCACCGCGCCGGCCAGCGCCTCGGGCGAGCGGCCGTAGCGCAGGGCGAACAGGTAGCTGAACACCGCCACCGGCATCGACGACTGGATGATCACCACGCCCGCCGCCACCGGCGGCAGCCCCAAGCCCCAAGCCACCGCCGTGCCGACGCCGAAGCCGAGCAGCAGCCGGGTGACGGCGATCGCCAAACTGTCGCCCAGCGACGATATCCTGAGCTTGGCCAGCGACACGCCGAGCGCGATCAGCATCACCGGGATGGTGAACCCGGCCAGCAGGTTCACGGTCTTGCCCACCACCGGGGGGATCGGGGCCTCGAAAGCTATCACCAAGACCGCCGCCGCCACGGCGTAGACGATCGGCGAGGTCAGCAGCATCCGCGGCGAGACGCTGCCGGCGGCGATCGCCACGCCGATGGTGAACTGCAGCATCACCATGACGCCGAAATACGCCACCGCCAGCGCCAGACCGGTGTCGCCGAACGCGAACAGCGCGATCGGCAGCCCCATGTTGCCGGCGTTCGGAAACATCAGCGCCGGCAGAAAGGCCGCCCGCCCCAGTCGCGCCGCCCACAGCCACAGCACCGCCACCGCCCCGAAGCCGGCCACCGCCAACACGGTGGCGAGCGCCATCTGGCCGAACGCGGCGAGCGACAGCTCCAGCCGGGTCAAGGTGTCGAACACCAGGCACGGGGTGCCGATGGTCACCACCAGCCCGGTCACCGTCTCGCTGTCGAACGATCGGCCGAGCTTGGCCCAGATCCAGCCGATCGCGGCGCAGGCGAACACCGGCGCGACGATGGCCAGAAGGTCGAAAACGATCATTGTCGGCTAATGGTCAGGATGCCGGCGCGCGATCAGGATTTCGGCGCTCGGGTGGGGTCGACCGGCAGGCGCGGCCGATCGGCCTCGACCTCCGGCAACGGGATCACCTCGACCATCGAGCGCAACGACCGGCGCGCCAGTTCCTGGTATTCGAGCGTGCCCTCGTGCTTCCACGCCATCTCGTCCTCACGCAACGCGCGCAGCACCTTGGCCGGCATACCGGCCGACAAGGTGGCGGGCGGGATGTGTTGCTTGGCCTTAACGAACGCCATCGCCGCGACGATCGCCCGCTCGCCGATCACCGCGCCGTCCATCACCACCGCGTTCATGCCGATCAGAGCGCCGCGGCCGATCCGGCAGCCGTGCAACACCGCACCATGGCCGATGTGGCCGTCCTCCTCGATCAGGCAGACCGTCTCGGGGAACGAGTGCATGACACAGCAATCCTGCAAATTGGCGCCGCGCTCCAGGCGTATGCCGCCGAAATCGCCACGCAGGCTGGCCAGCGGTGCGACGTAACACTCCGGGCCAATCACCACGTCGCCAATCAGCACCGCCGTCGGATGGACATAGGCGGTCGGATGAACCACCGGCCGCACCCCATCAATCGCATAGATCGGCATCGGCTTCCTCTCCCGCTATCGCTCTCGTTCAGGCATCAACGTGTTTCGTTGTCCGAGGCTTGCCAAGGCCGGCACGCTACTCCACCTGTGTGCCAGTCAATGTACTTATCCAGCACCGTCATACCGCAGCGCGGGGGAATACGCATGATCTTCTACGAGCCTGGAACCCATAAGCAGCACGGCTTCAAGCACGATCCGTTCAAGGCGTTCGTCACCCCGCGCCCGATCGGCTGGATCGGCTCGATCGATGCCGATGGCCGGACCAATCTCGCGCCCTACAGCTTCTTCAACGCCATGGCCTCGAATCCGCCGCAGGTGGTGTTCGGCTCCGGCTCGCACGCCGATGGCTCGAAGAAGGACAGCCAGCGCAACGTCGAGGACATGGGGGAATTCACGGTCAATATCGTCGCCCACGCCCTGCGCGAGCAGATGAACGAGACTTCGGCCGCCCTGCCCCATGGCGACAGCGAGTTCGACGCCGCCGGGATCGAGGGGGCGCCGTCCAAGCTCATCAAACCGCTGCGGGTGGCGGCGGCGCCGGTGGCGTTCGAATGCGTCTACCTGCGAACCATCGAGCTTGAGCATTGGAGCCCGCCGCACCGCAACTTCATGGTGTTGGGCAAGGTGATCGGCATCCATGTCTCGGAAGACGTGGTGGTCGACGGGCTGGCCGACGTCACCAAGTGGAGCCCGGTCTCGCGGCTTGGCTATTTCGATTACTCAACGGTCGACAACGTGTTCGAGATGTTCCGGCCGAGCTCGGCGCCGGGGCCGGTCTGAGCGAAACGCTTAGTCCACCAGCGCCAACTGCTCGCCGGAGATCGAGAGCGCGCAGTCCTTGAGCCACGATCCATCCAACACCGCGTCGGCAATCGCGTAAGGTTCGGCGTAGCTGCGTTCGATCACCGCGATCAGGTAGTGGTGGATGAGCGGCACCTCCGTCGCCAGCGGATCGACGACCGCCTTGCGATACCGCGCCATCTGCCCCGGATAGATGGTCAGGCTGGCGATCTGCGTCACCACCTGGCCCCAGGATTTGCATCGATGCTTGGAGGCATGGGTGATCGACCGCTGATCAGCCTTGGCCGAGGGCATAGCCACGAACAGGCCAAGAAACAGGGCGACTCCCATACCGACCAGGGCGGCGAGCAGGGGTGAGATCGGGTGCGTTTTCGTCATCCCCGATTCGTATCAGACCGGGGTTAAGAAGCGTTAAACAGGCACGGTTAACGACACCCCAAACCAGCGCGGCGGTCATCTGATATCTTTTGATATCTTTGCGCGATGGAACCGTGCGATTGGACAGCCGATCGACGCGGCGATACACTTTTCATGGTTAGTTCAACCGTAACGAGCGTTTCATGCGCCGCTGGCCTGCCCTCATCGCGACCGTGACCCTGGCGGTGTCGCTGGCCGGCTGCGTGGGCCGGGCGCCCACATGGCGCGCGGCGGATGCCGCCACGGTCTTCTCGCCGTCGTTCTGGAGTGAAGCCACCTTCGACGTGCTCACCGACACAAATTTCCCCCCGCGACATGGGAATTTCACACGCACGGCCGCGGCGCAAACCTCGAACAGCAATTTCGAGGTTGCCTATCAGGACAATGATGCGAACGCGGGCATCCTCTATCATCTGATCAAGCCCGATGACGTTGGAAGCACCGTGCCGATCCCGCGAGGGCGAAACGGCGCTCTCGTCGATACGGTGCTGCGGCTCAGAAAACAAGCCGCCGAGGCCGCCGCCGCGTCGGGCACCTATCCGGTTCTTGAGTTCATCGAGCTCGACGCGACATTCGAGCTTGCCACAAAAACAACGCCTTTGGAGGCGAAATGGGTGATCTTCACGCACACAACCAGAGAGGATGAAAACGCCGTTCGAACCGGCCACTGGTTGGTAACCGGTTACCAAGGCATGATCCTGCTGATGCAAATCACCTACAGAGACCATATCCTGCAACGGTCTCAAGACACGGAGGCGGAGCCGCCGTCCTTGAGCACGCTGCTGGCGATTCACAAGGCTCTCGCGCGCGAGATGCTGGAGCCGACACGGACGTTTCTGCAATAATCAAAGGCTACCCATTGACCCGTACCGACATAGTTAAGCAGGCTCCTTTCTGGCTCATGCCCAACGTCGTCGCCCTTCTCGCGCCGTTGTTGATCGGCTGCGTCGCCTCATCCCCCAAACCACAGCAGCATGTCGATACCATCATTCGAGCGGCCCCCACCTCGCAACCAAGCCTCGATACGCTCGCAGGCATTCGGTTTCCAGAGCAACATGGAAACTTCACGCGCCGAGAGTCACAGCAAGTTTCCGAATCACAATTCAAAGTTCTTTACACGGATGAAGATTCAGGTGTCATTTTAACGTATACATTACTTGATATAATAAATAGCGACTTAACCGTGCTAGAAGAAAATATTAATAATTATGTTGAAAAGTTTTTTGAAAATTTAGAAACCGTAAAAATAAATAATTACAGAAATTACTCAGAGTTTAGCTTCGTCTCAAAACAGGATAAATTTATTGTATTAGCAAATAAAAATTCATTAAAAGGAAAATGGAAAATAATAAGATACTCGAAAATCAATAATTTAAATAAATACACCATTGAACATAATATCGTCACCGCATACAGAAAAATGATATTATATATTGTTATTATATATACAGATCACATTACACAGCAGGTACGTGATGGAAGTAGAGAGTCACCGCCGCTGGACACGCTTCTCGATATCCACAAAGCATTCGCGCGGGAGATGCTAGAGCCGACGCGGACGTTTCTGCAATAACCGATGGCCTCCCAATGACGCGTAGTGAAACAATCAACCTGATGACCGGTAAAGGCACACCCATCCCCATCGCCTTTGTACTTCTTGGCCTGTTGTTAACGGGCTGTGTTGCCCAACCCTTTGGCCAACAATCTTTCGGCGCTTTCGTTCCTGCCGCCTCCAACGAGCAGGAAACCTTCGACGTTCAAACCAACACGCGATTCCCCCGGCGGCACGGAAGCCATGAACTCGACGCGGCCAAACAAGTTTCCCCAAATAACTTTAGAGCCGGGTACATAGACCCGGACACGGGGTTTTCAGTCGCGTATTTTTTAACACCAGAAAAGACAAGAAGATTAATTCGATATCGAGGACTGAAAGATGAATACATAAATTATTTCGCGGATCGCTACATAGATCGCCAAAAAAATTTACTGAAATCAGGAAAGTATTTGAATCTTACCTTCTATCAAACTCACGGTACCTTTGTGATCAACACCCTCTCCGGTCCACTCACAGCCCGCTGGATTTTGACCCGCGACACCCGACCGAAACGACCGCATCTGCCCATTATCGTCCACACTCTCGTGACCGGCTATCAAGGCATGGTTTTGATGGTGGTTCTCATCTATCGGGATCAGATCACGGAACTGGCGCGCGCCAACGGGCCGCAGCCACCACCGCTGGACACGCTTCTCGATATCCACAAAGCACTCGCGCGGGAGATGTTGGAGCCGGCGCGAACGTTTCTGCGATAACGCCACGCCCCTGAACTACGCCCGCACCGCCGCCTCGCCATCCTTACCCAGCGCGGCCAGTGCCGTCGCCACGATGCCGGCGGCGTCGAGCCCGGCCTGGGCGTATTGCACTTCGGGTTTGTCGTGATCGATGAAGCGGTCGGGCAGGGTCAATGGCCGCACCGCCAGGCCGCGGTCGAGCAATCCCTCGGTCGCCAGATACTGCAGCACCTGGGTCGCGAAACCGCCGATCGCGCCCTCCTCGACGGTGATCAGCACCGCGTGACCGGCCGCCAATCGGCGCACCAGATCGGTGTCGATCGGCTTGGCGAACCGGGCGTCGGCGACGGTGGTCGACAGCCCGCGCGCGCCCAACTCGTCGGCGGCGGTCAGACACTCCTGCAATCGGCCGCCAAGTGACAGGATCGCCACCTTCGTGCCCTCGCGCACCACGCGGCCCCGGCCGATTTCCAACACCGCGCCGCGCGCCGGCAGCTCGACCCCCACTCCCTCGCCGCGCGGGTAGCGAATGGCGGACGGGCCGTCATCGATCGCCGCCGCCGTCGCGACCATGTGGCGCAACTCCGCCTCGTCCGACGGCGCCATGATCACGAAACCCGGCAGGCAACCGAGATAGACGAGGTCGAACGCCCCCGCGTGGGTCGCCCCGTCGGCCCCGACCAGCCCGGCGCGATCGATCGCGAACCGCACCGGCAAGCCCTGGATCGCCACGTCGTGAACCACCTGGTCGTAGCCGCGCTGCAGGAAGGTCGAATAGATCGCGGCGAACGGCTTCATCCCCTCGCACGCCAAGCCGGCGGCGAAGGTCACGGCATGCTGTTCGGCGATGCCGACATCAAAGATACGCTCGGGGAACTGCTTGGCGAATTTGTCGAGCCCGGTGCCCGACGGCATGGCGGCGGTGATCGCGACGATCCGATCGTCCGCCTCGGCCTCCTGAATGAGACTCTCGGCGAACACCCCGGTGTAGCTCGGGGCGTTAGCCTTGGGTTTGGACTGCGCGCCGGTGACCACGTCGAACTTGGCGACGGCGTGGTACTTCTCGGCGCTGGCCTCGGCGAACGGATGTCCCCGGCCCTTTTCGGTCACCACATGGACCAGCACCGGGCCGTCGTTCGGGCTGTCGCGCAGGTTGCGGAACACCGGCAGCAAGTGGTCGAGTTTGTGGCCGTCGACCGGGCCGACATAGAGGAAGCCCATCTCCTCGAACAGCGTGCCGCCGGTCACCAGGCCGCGAGCGAATTCCTCGGCCCGTTTGGCCGTGCGTTCGACCGGCTTGGGAAAGCGCTGCGCCACCTGCTTGGCCAAATGCCGCAACGAGCGGTAGGAGCGCGACGACACGATCTGGCTGAGATAGGCGCTCATCGCGCCCACCGGCGGGGCGATCGACATATCGTTGTCGTTCAGCACCACAATCAGCCGGCTGTCGCTCGATCCGGCGTTGTTCATCGCCTCGTAGGCCATGCCGGCGCTCATCGCGCCGTCGCCGATCACCGCGATCACATTGAACTGCTCGCCCTTCAGGTCGCGGCCCACGGCCATACCGAGCCCGGCCGAGATCGAGGTCGAGGAATGCGCCGCCCCGAACGGGTCGTATTCGCTCTCCGACCGGCGGGTGAAGCCGCTGAGCCCACCGCCCTGGCGCAAGGTACGGATACGGTCGCGCCGGCCGGTCAGTATCTTGTGCGGGTAAGCCTGATGGCCGACATCCCAGATCAACTTGTCGGTGGGTGTGTCGAACACATGGTGCAACGCCACCGTCAACTCGACCACGCCAAGGCCGGCACCAAGATGGCCGCCGGTGACCGAGACCGCGTCGATCGTCTCCCACCGCAACTCATCGGCCAACTGCTCAAGCTGCTTGACCGTGAAATCACGCAGATCGGCCGGTACGGTAACCGTATCGAGCAGTGGCGTGTCGCGCGTGGTCTTGGTCATCGATCTCGTCTCATTTCGTCCGGTCGACCACGAAGCGGGCGGCATCCCGCAACGGATCGGCGCGCGAGTCAAACACATCCAGTGCCTGGATCGCTTGGTCCACCAGCAACTTGGCTTGGGCGCGTGCCCGTTCCGGACCGAGAATGGACACGAAGGTTGCCTTGCCAGCGGCGACGTCTTTTCCCGTCGGCTTCCCAGTCTCCGCCGAATCACCCTCGGTATCCAGAAGATCGTCAACAATCTGAAACGCCAGGCCAAATTCCTGGGCGTAGTTGTGCAGCGCCATGTAAACCCGATAGGACGCCTTGCCCAGCACCGCGCCCGATACCGCGGCGAAGGCGAACATCTCCCCGGTTTTGAGCCGCTGCAGCCGGGTGATCGCACCGATACTGTTGTCGTATTGACCACTCTCGGCCAGCAGGTCGATCATCTGGCCGCCGCACATGCCGCCGCCACCGGCCGCCCTCGACAGCTCGCGCACCAGCTCGATCCGCACCGCCGGATCGGTATGGGTCTCCGGCGCCGCCAGCACCTCGAACGCCAGCGCCTGCAGCGCGTCGCCGGCCAGGATCGCCGTCGCCTCGTCGAACTTCTTATGCGCGCTTGGTGCGCCGCGCCGGAAATCGGCGTCGTCCATCGCCGGCAGATCGTCATGGATCAACGAGTAGGTGTGCACGAATTCGATCGCCGCCGCGACCCGGGCGGCGCATCGCCGGTCGACGCCGAACAACTCGGAGGACTGCATCACTAGAAACGGCCGCAGCCGCTTGCCGCCGGCCAGCGCGGAATACCGCATCGCCTCGAACAGCCGCGCCTCGGCGTCGTCCGGCCGTGGCAACAGCATATCCATGGTCTTCTCGACCGTCTCGGCACACGCCGCCAGCGCGGCTTGAAACTCCGCCATGCCCAACTCCCGGCTCAGCCGTCAAGCTCGGTGGTGCCGGCGGGTTGCCCCGCCTCGTCGAGCTTGATCTTCTCGACCTTGAGCCGCGCCTCTTCCAGCTTCTTCTGGCAGTGCTTCTTCAGCAACGCGCCACGCTCGTAGGCGGCAATGGCATCGTCCAACGCGCCCTGACCACGCTCAAGACCTTCGACGATGCGCTCCAACTCCTTAAGCGCGTCCTCGAAACTCAAGTCCTCGACCGCGGTGGTGTCGGTCGTCCCGCTATCCGTCACGGCATCCCTCCAAGCGAAGGCGCGGAGTGTAGGCAGGTGGCCCAAACGAAACAAGGGAACCTTCGGTCGCAGGTGCGATCCAGGAGAGGCCATTTTCGGCCCGCGCCAACCGCATCTCTACAAAACGATCCACCGGCTCACGCCGCCATCAGCGCCCGGACATGCGCGGCCGTCGCCTCGCCCAGCGCATGCAGATCGTAACCGCCCTCAAGACAAGACACGATCCGGCCGTCGCAGACCAACTCGGCGATCCGCATCAGCTCCTTGGTCGCCCAGGTAAAATCCGCGGTCTCCAGGGTGAGCAAGGCCAGCGGATCGTCGGCATGGGCGTCGAATCCGGCCGAGATAATCAGCAATTCCGGCGCGAACGCGATCAACGCCGGGCCGATAATCTCACCCAGCGCGTGGCGGAACTCCGGCCCGCCGGCCATCGGTGGCAGCGGCACGTTAACGATATTGCCGACCCCGCGTTCCGACACCGCGCCGGTGCCGGGATACAGCGGCATCTGGTGGGTCGAGCCGTAAAACAAACTGCCGTCGGCCGCGAACGCCGCCTGTGTGCCGTTGCCGTGATGCACGTCGAAATCCACCACCGCGACCCGGCTCAAGCCGTGCGCCGCCTGGGCGTGCCGGGCGGCGATCGCCACGTTGTTGAAGAAGCAGAACCCCATGGCCGTCGATGGCTCGGCATGGTGGCCCGGCGGACGGGTGGCGCAGAACGCGTTTCGCGCCTCGCCCGCCAGCACGGCATCGACCGCCGCGATCGCCGCACCCGCCGCCCGCAGCGCCGCCGACCCGGAGCCGGGCGAGAGGAAGGTATCGCCGTCGATCGCGGCGATCCCGCTTTTCGGCTCCGCCGCCAGAATGGCCCGCACATAGGATTCGGGATGCACAAGGGCGATCTGCTCGATCGTGGCGAGCGGCGCCTCCCGCCACTCAAGCTCAGCGAATTCCGGCGCCTGTAACGCCTGCATGACAGCCTTCAGCCGCGCCGGATGCTCCGGATGCATGCGGCCGGGGTCGTGACCGAAGCAGTCACCATGAGTGTACAGCAGCGTCGTCATGGCCTGGGTTGTAGCAGGCGTTTGTTCGACCGGTCGAGGGCGTGCTTGACGCCGCCCGCGCGGCGTTCTTCTCTTGCGCCCGATCGCGCACCTCAAGACGCGCCCAACGGGAGGAGACCCCATGAACAAGACCTTGATCGCCAGCCTGGCCATCGTGGCATTGGCATCCACGGCGGCCGTCGCCGACACCCGTGTCACGTACAAATCGGCCAAGTCGACCTCTTCCTACTACGCCATGGCGGTGCAGTTGTCGGAAGCGGTGAAGGGCAAGGTCGACGTGACGGTCGAGGAAAGCCAGGGCTCGGTCCAGAACGTCAAGGAAGCGGTCCGCCGCACCGGCAACTACGTCTTCACCTCGCCGCCGTCGCTGATCAAGCTGGCTCAGGGCGGCAAGAAGATGTTCGAGGGCGAGACCGGCTACGCTGTCGTTCGCTCGCTGTTTCCAATTCCCTCGCTGACCATGCACTGGGTGGTGCGGCAGGACAGCGGAGTAATGAGTTTCGCCGATCTCGCCGGTAAGAAATTCATCCCCGGCGGCAAGGGCAGCTTCGGCCAACGCCAAACCATGAGCACCTTCGAAGCGCTGGGTCTCGCCGGCAAGGTCGACGTGGTCGATGTCGAGCTGAACGCCGCCGTACCCGCGATCAAGAACAACCAGGTGGTGGGCTTCGCCACCGCCGGTTCCTACCCGGCGCCGAACGTCACCGAGGCGGCCGCCAGCGTTCCGATCCGCTTGTTGGGCCTGAGCGCCGCCGACCTGGAAAAGGTCAAGGGCGACAAGCTCGTGATCCCGGCCGGCACCTACAAGGGCGTCGATCAGGACACGACCACCATCAGCCTGCCGGTGATCGCCTACACCACCGACAAGATGGACGACGAGGCCGCCTATCAGCTCACCAAAACCTACTGGGAAGGCAAGGCCGCCATGGCCAAGGCCAATTCGTGGTGGGGTGGGGTAACCCCGGCGATGCTGACCAATTTGGGCGCCAAAGTGCACCCCGGCGCGGCACGCTACTACGCCGAGGCGGGCATCACGGTGCCGGACGCGTTTCGCTAACCCGCTGGTCTGAGGCCACGCCGCGCGTGCTCAATCGGATCGCGATCGCCTGGGGTCTGATCGGCGCGGGCTACCACCTCTACCTCGTCTCGGCCGGGTTGCTGCCCAATCTGGTGACCCGGCCGATGCACCTGCTGCTGGCTTTGCCGTGGATCTTCGTGTTCGCGCCGGCGGAAAACCGCGCCGCGCGGTGGAGCGGCTGGGCCGCGGCACTGGTCGGCGCCGGCGGTTGCCTGTGGGTGGCGATCGGCCGTGACGATCTGGTTGAACAATACGGCCATCTCGAAGGCCCGTTCCAGACCGTGATGGCAATCGCCATGATCCTGGTTGTGCTGGAGATGGGGCGGCGGGCGATCAAGTGGATCCTGCCGGCTGTCGCCCTGCTGGCCTTGCTGTATGGGTTGTTTGGGGAAGCGTTGCCCGGACGGTTCGGCCATCCCGGCCTGCCGGTTGGCAGCTTTCTCGGCACGCTGGTGATCGCCGAGGGCGGGCTGTGGGGTCCGCTTACCGGCATTTCGGTCGATGTGGTCGCGGTGTTCGTGCTGTTGGGCGCGGTGGTCGGCGCGGGCGAGGCCGGGCGCGCCTTCATGGGGCTCGCCATCTTCAGCGCCGGTGGGTTGCGCGCCGGGGCCGCCAAGGTCTCGGTCGTCGCCTCCGCCCTGTTCGGCTCGATCAGCGGATCAGCCTCGGCCAACGTCGCCTCCACCGGTGCCATTACCCTGCCGACCATGCGGCGGCTCGGCTACCCACCGGCGCTGGCGGCGGCGGTCGAAGCGGTCGCCTCCACCGGTGGCCAGATCATGCCGCCGTTGATGGGAGCCGGCGCCTTCGTGATGGCCGAGCTGCTGCGACGGCCGTATTCCGACATCATGGCGGCGGCGCTGTTACCGGCGCTGCTGTTCTTCCTCGCGGTGTGGGTCGGCATCGATCGCCAAGCCGGGCGCGCCGGCCTCAAGCCGATCGCCGCCGAGGACCGGCCAAGCGCGCGCGGGGTTTTGCGCCTCCTGCCGTTTTTCGCCGTGCCCTTCATCGTACTTCTGGCCGTGCTGTTCGGTACCGGCCGCACGCCGCAGGTCGCCGCCGGAGCGGCCATCGCCACCGCCACGGCGTTGCTGCTGGTGACCGAGACCTGGCGGCCGGTGCCGCGCGTGTTCATCGAGCGGATCGCCAAGGCCGCCGTCGAGGCGGGCCGCCAGACCGCCGGGATCGCCGCGATCATCGTCTGCGCCGGGATCATCGTCGGCGTGCTGAACCAGACCGGGCTCGGTGTGAAGGTCACGTCGGCGATCCTCTCGGTGTCCGGCGGCCAGTTGTGGGCGGCGCTGCTGTTGACCGGGATCGCCTGCCTGATCCTGGGTATGGAGGTGCCGACCACGGCGGCCTACGTGATTTGCGTGGCGGTGGCCGGGCCGGCGCTTATCGAGCTTGGCCTGCCGCCGCTGGTCGCGCATCTGTTCGTGTTCTGGTACGCGCTGTTGTCGACCATCACACCACCGGTCTGCGGCACCGTGTTCATCGCCGCCGGCATGGCCGACGCGCCCTGGCTGGCCGTGGCGGGACGGGCGCTGAAACTTGGCCTCGGGCTTTATCTGGTGCCGATCGCTTTCGTGGTTCAACCCGCCTTGATCACCCCGCTGAGCGA
The DNA here is from genome assembly GCA_013203465.1 of Alphaproteobacteria bacterium. Classification (GTDB taxonomy): domain Bacteria; phylum Pseudomonadota; class Alphaproteobacteria; order Thalassobaculales; family Thalassobaculaceae; genus JABMNR01. Next base: position 22,926 of record JABMNR010000092.1, on the reverse strand, counting down.
TCCCATGGCCGCGGCGATCGCCTTCGTTCGGGTGGCGGCGGCGCTGTGGCTCATCGCGGCGGCGGTGGCCGACGGGGCTGACGTCTTGAGCCGGCCTTGGTTTCGACTCTTGGCGTTAGTGGTGGGCACCGCCCTGCTGCTCATTCCCATCACCTGACCGGCCCGTCACTATATCGGCCCGTCACTCTATCGGCGCGACGGAGCGAGCACGGCCCTCCGTTGACATTAACGAGAGATGCGCCACGTCCCGTTCTCGCTACGGCGGAATGCTGGTATAAGCGCTCCGCCTATCGTCGATTGACCGCTGTCGGCTTCGGGACTCATCATTATGAATGCCTTCGTTCGCGCCTCTTTGTTCCTGGTTGGAACCGGTCTTGCGGTAATTCTCGCCACGGGATCGACCGCCATCGCCCAGCAACCGGCCGCCGTTGGTGTCGATACGGTTCGTGTCGAACCGCTGAACCAGACGGTATCCGTCCTTGGCCGTCTGGTACCTCGCCGCTCCGGCGTGGTCGCCACCCGGGTGGCCGAGCGGGTTGATATGGTCGAGGTCGAGGTTGGCGACCGGGTGGCGCGTGGTGACGTGCTGGCGCGTCTCGCCAACGACCGGCTGAAAAGCGATCAGCTCCGCTGGGCCGCCGAGGTGAAGGCCGCGCGCGCCCGTGTGGCGCGTGAGAACGCCTCGCTCGGCAAGAGCCGACAAACCCTGGAGCGCCAGATGTCGCTGAAGGGCTCAACGGCGTTCCGTAAGGACCGGGCCGAGGACGCCGAGCGCGATCTGGACATCGCCGCCGCCTCATTGGCCAGCGCCGAGGCCGACGTAGCCCGGGCCGAAGCGCAACTCGCGTTGGCCCAGACATCTCTCACCGACGCCGTGATCGTCGCGCCCTATGACGGGGTCATCACCGTCAAACACACCGTCGAGGGCAACTATCTGCGCGGCGGTGACCCGGTGGTCACCATGCTGAACGACCACGATTTGGAAATCGAGGCCGACGTGCCCGCCGCCCGTATCGCCGGGCTGGAGGCGGGCGCGCTGGTCGAGGCTGAATTCCAGATCGGCGGCCGTATCTTCGCCGTCGTGCGCGCGGTGGTGCCGGAGGAGAACCCGCGCACCCGAACCCGCGCCGTTCGCTTCGTGCCGCAGCTCGACAACCACAAGCTACGGCTCGCCGCCAATCAGTCGATCGCCGTCCATATTCCGATCGGTGACAGCCGCGACGTGGTAACCGTGAACAAGGACGCGGTCGTCGTGCAGCGCGGCGCGCAGGTCGTGTATCTGGTGGTCGACGGCAAGGTCCAACCAAGATCGGTCACGCTCGGGGAGAGTCTGGGCAACCGGTTCGAGGTATTGTCCGGCCTTGCCGCAGGTGACGTGGTCGTCACACGCGGCAACGAGCGGCTTCGGCCCGGGCAAGCCGTCAAACCGAGTGCTGGAGAGGGTTGAGCCATGAACATCATCCGTGCCTCGATCGAGCGTCCCATCGCGGTCATCGCGGCGGTCCTGATGGTTGTGATGTTTGGCTTCGTGGCGCTGGAAGCGATTCCGATCCAGCTCGCGCCCGACGTCAACCGTCCGGTGATCACCATCACCACGAACTGGGCCGGCGGCGCCCCGGCCGAGATCGAACGCGAAATCGTCAACCGCCAGGAAGAAGAGTTGCGCGGGCTCGAGGGCCTGGAGGAGATGAGCAGCCAGTCCGAGACCGGGCGGGCGCGGGTGACACTGGAATTCCAAGTCGCGACCGACATGGACAAAGCGTTGCTGCTGGTGGCGAACCGTCTCGATCGGGTCGGCGACTATCCCATCGAGGTCGACGAACCCACTCTCGATACTGCTGGCTCCGACGACAACGCCATCGCCTGGATGGTGTTGAGCCGCGATGCGGGGAACGATCGACCGATTCACACCTACGGTGATTTCGCCGAGGATGTGATCCAAGACCGGATCGAACGGGTTCCCGGGGTCGGCCGCATGAACATCTATGGCGGCGCTGAACGCGAGATGCAGGTGATCGTCGATCCCGAACGTCTGGCGCGTTACCAAATCACCGTGCCGCAAGTTCTAGTCGCGCTGCGCACCGCCAACGCCTCGATTTCCGCCGGCGCCGTCGATGAGGGCAAACGGCGCTACGTTGTCCGCACCGAAGGCGATTTCGAGACCATTCAGAGCGTCAGTGACGTGGTGCTTCGATCCACCGAAGATCTGGTAACCGGTCGCGTGGCTCGGGTCGTCGTCTCCGACGTGGCCGATGTTATCTTCGACTTCAAAGAGCCGGTCTCGCGCATTCGCTTCTTCGGCGAACCAGCCCTCGGCATGCCGGTTTATCGTGAAACCGGCGCCAACGTGATCGAAACCATGGAGGGCGTGCGTCAGGCGATCACCGAAATCAACCGCGACTTCCTACCCGAACAGAGGCTAAGCCTGACTCAGGTCTACGACGAGACCACCTACATCAATTCCGCCATCGATCTCGTGCAAACCAACATTTACATTGGCGGTTTGCTGGCCGCCGGCGTCCTGATGCTGTTCCTGCGCTCGGGCTCGGCCACCCTGGTGGTCTCGCTGGCGATCCCGGTGTCGGTGATCGGCTCGTTCGTGGCCATGGCGGCGTTGGGCCGTTCGATCAATGTCATCTCACTCGCCGGACTGGCGTTCGCCGTCGGCATGGTGGTCGACGCCGCCATCGTCGTGCTGGAAAACATCTTCCGGCTTCGGCAAAACGGTCTGAGCGCGCGCGAAGCGGCCTATAAAGGCGCCAGTCAGGTGTGGGGGGCCGTGCTGGTCTCGGCGCTCACCACGGTGATGGTGTTCATCCCGATTCTGGTGATGCAGCTGGAGGTAGGACAGCTGTTCCGCGACATCGCGGTGGCGATCTCGGTCTCGGTGCTGCTGTCGCTGCTGGTCTCGGTCACGGTGATCCCGGCCTTGGCCAGCCGATTGTTGGGCGCCAACATCCAGAAACTGGCCGATAGCCGGCGGGTGCCCGGCGTCGACCAATTCGCCCGTGGTTTCCACGCCACGGTGATGGCGCTGACCCGCCTGGTGGTCCGCTCGAAGACGGCGGCTGTGGGGATCGTGGTGGTGGTGACGGTGGTGGGTGGCCTGGTGACCGCCGTGTTCTTGCCTAAGCTCGACTATCTGCCTGACGGCAATCGCAACCTCGTCTTCGGGTTCGTGCTGCCGCCGCCAGGTTACAACCTGGACACCATGACGACTATCGCCGGTCTCTTGGAGGATGCGACGAAGCCGCTTTGGGATTTCGACGAGACACGCACCGAGACCGAGGATGGCACGCCGACGATTAGCCGGTTCTTCTTCGCCGCGTTTCGCGCCAACGCCATCGCCGGCGCCGCCGCCGTCGATCCGAGCCGTGCCCGCGAGCTGATTCCAATATTAAGCCGCTCCGTATTCCGCGAGCCCGGCACCTTTGGCTTCTTTAGGCAAACCTCGCTGTTCGGCCGGGGGGTAGGCGGCACCCGATCGATCGACCTGGATATCTCCGGCGGCGATTTGGAGGAGATCGTCGGTGTCGCGCAACGTGCCTTCGGCAAGGTCAACGCCGCCCTACCACGTGAGGGCGGCACTCAAATCCGACCACGCCCGGCTCTCACGCTTGGTGCGCCCGAGATTCGTGTTCTGCCCGACCGCATGAAGCTGGCCGATAACGGCGTGACCGCGATCGAGCTTGGCCAAACGGTGGATACGTTCAACGATGGCCTGCGGGTTGCCGAGATTACGGTGGACGGCAAACGCATCGACCTGACGCTAAGCGGACCGTTCAAGAAAATCACCGAGACCCAGGGCATCAAGGACCTCCCGGTCGTCACCCAATCCGGCACTATTGTGCCGGTCAGCTCGCTCGCCGACGTTGTGGTCACCTCCGGGCCGACCGAAATCCGCCACAGGGAGCGGTTTCGTACGATCTCTCTGGTCATCAGCCCGCCCGGCAACATGCCGCTGGAACAGGCCATGGAGACCATCCAGAGCCAGGTCATCGCCCCCTTGAGGGCCGAAGGCATGCCATCGGCGGTGAAACTCCGAATCTCAGGCACCGCCGACAAGTTGATCGAGACCTGGAACGAGATGGTGCTCGATCTGGTGATGGCCCTGGTGATCGTCTATCTGGTGATGGCGGTGCTGTTCGAAAGTTTCTTCTACCCGATCATCATCATCTTCTCGGTGCCGCTGGCCACCGCGGGCGGGGTTCTTGGCTTGGGAATCCTGAACCTTTTCTTCCCGCAGAACCTCGACATGTTGACCTTGCTTGGATTCGTTATTCTGATCGGGATCGTGGTGAACAACGCCATCCTGCTGGTGCACCAGACCTTGCACCACCTGCGCGAGGAAGGCATGGCGGCGGGCGAGGCGATCCTGGAGGCGACCAGCAACCGGATTCGGCCGATCTTCATGTCGACCCTGACCAGCGTGCTCGGCATGCTGCCCCTGGTGGCCGTGCCGGGAGCGGGCTCGGAACTCTACCGTGGTCTCGGCTCGGTGGTGATCGGCGGGCTGTCGTTGTCGGCGGTGCTGACGCTGGGCATCATCCCGCCGCTGCTCTCGTTGTTCATGGCGACCATCGAGTCCCGCACCACGAAGGCCGATGTGAAATCCCGAGCGGCCGCCGCCAATCCCAGCGGCGAAGCTCCCGCCGAGTAATACCAAGGTATAAGTGCCGGGTAAGCTTGCTTCAGGTTCCTGGAAACGCGTTGACCGGCACCGTCAGCCGCACCACGCCGTCTGGACCCGGGTCCGGTAGGCGGCCGGCGCGGATATTGACCTGGATCGACGGCACGATGAGCGCCGGCAGTCCCAGCTCGGCGTCGCGGGCGGTTCGCATCGCCACGAACGCGTCCTCGGCGGTGCCGTCCTTCACATGTTTGTTACTGGCCTTTTCATCGGCGACCGAGGATTCCCAGGCAAACTCACGGCCGCCCGGCGCGTAGTCATGACCAACGAAGACCCGGGTCTCGGGCGGTAGATCCAAGATGCGGTGGATCGACCGCCACAAGGTCCGGGCGTCACCCTCGGGAAAGTCACAGCGCGCGGTGCCGAAATCCGGCATGAACAAGGTGTCGCCGACGAATGCCGCGTCGCCGATCACATAGGTCATGCACGCCGGCGTGTGTCCGGGGGTGGCGATCGCACGAATGTTCAAGGCGCCGAACGGCTCGGTATCGCCATCCTCGAACAACCGGTCGAAGCCGACGCTCGCCGGGTCAGCGTTCGGATCCTCCCCGAAAACAGGTCCGAACGTTCGCCGGACAACCTTGATCCCGTCGCCGATCCCAACCCGGGCGCCGGTGCGTTTGCGCACATGATCAACGGCGGACAGATGGTCGGCGTGCACATGGGTGTCGATCGCCCAGATCACCCGCGCGCCTCGACGGCCCGCCGCATCGAGGATCCGGTCGGCGAAGACTGTCGCGAGCTGACCCGAGGAGGCGTCATAGTCCAACGCCGGATCGATCACCGCCGCGACCTGGCTTGATGGGTCGATGACGAGAAACGACGCGGTTCGAGTCGGTTCGTGGAAAAACCCTTCCACCTCGGGTGCAATAACCATTAGACAGTCTCCCTGGAAGGTGCCGCCGCTTTTATAGATAACCATGGCGGCATCATGGTCTCGTATGTGCTGGATAGGATATGCTAACCTCGCGCATTCAGGATTGGGGCCTTCCAATATCACAGGTCTGCGAGACGCGAGGGGCGCGGGCATGACACCGCAACAATTCGTCACGATCCTTCAAGAGCACGAGGCATGGCTGTCGAAAGGCCGTGGCGGCGTGCGCGCCAACCTCGCCCGGCAGAATCTCACCGGATTCTCGCTCGAGGGCGCGAAGTTGCGTGGTGCCAAGATGTCCGGTTGCGACATGACCCGCGCTATCCTGCATCGGGTTGACCTGTCGCACACCGATATGTTCTGCGCGGTGCTGGACGGCGCCGATGCCAAGGGGGCCTCGTTCGAGAACGCGGACCTCCGAGGCGCCAACATCCGCAACGTGAATTTCAATGGCGCCAACCTTAGAGGCGCCGATTTCCGCGGCGGAACACTGATGTTCGGCTCTGAAAGTGAGGATGGCGACCGCGCGGGGCCGACCAACAACGAGCGCGGGGCCGATCTCTCGAACTCGGCAATGGCGAATGCGAATCTGGCGGGCGCCACTCTGTCAGGAGCCAATTTATCGGGCGTTAACCTGCGTAACGCCAATCTTGAGGGCGCGGACCTATCCGGGTGTGTCCTCTCGGAAACTGATTTCACGGGCGCCAATCTCCAGGATGCCAACATCAAGAACGCGATGATCAACCACACCGTGTTCAAGCATGCCAACCTGTCGGGGGCCAATACCGACGGATGCGACATGAGCTCGGCTAACCTGACCGGCGCCAACATGGTCCGTGGCGAGGATTCCTTGCCGTCGGATATCCGCGACACCCTGAACAACCACTATGTCTGGATACGCGAGGATGGCCGCCTGGGCCAACGCGCGGTGCTGGTCGGTCAGGATCTCAGCCACATCGATCTGGCCGGCGTCAATCTCTCCGGCGCCGACATGCACAACTCCAACCTAACGGGTGCCAATCTGTCGGAAGTGCTGTTGGTGATGTCGGATCTGGCCAAATGCAATCTCGAGGGCGCCAATCTCTCGAAGGCAACGCTTGAGGGGATAAACCTGTCCAACGCCAATTTGGAAGGTGCCGATCTGTCTGGGGCGGTCATCGCACCGGTCGATCTCAAGGACAGCAAGGGTCGGCCGACAGGACGCCTCTGGCCGGCGAATTTAACGGGTGTCAACCTCAAGGGCGCCAACCTCAAGGGCGCCAACCTTCGCAGCGCCAATCTGTCGCATTGTGATCTCACTGGCGCGGATATCGAAGGCGCGAACATAACGGGGGCGAACCTTACCGACGCCATAGTGGGCATCGAGCAGCTGGATGCGGCGGCAACCGACGAAGCAAAGGCTGTCTAAGCTAGTCGGAGAGTGGAGGTTGCCGACCGGGCCGTGGCGCTATATCCTTGAGTTACCTGAGTCTGGAGGAGATTTGCCGTGCGTCATGTCATCCTCGTTACCGGCCTTGCCCTTGCTTTTGCCGTTTCCGGATTCACCGGGGCACAAGCCTGCGGTTGGTCGACCAAATCCGTGTCCAAACCAGCGCCCACGACAACCGTCATGGGTCCGCAAACCCTAACACCGAAACCGTCCACGGGCGGTTGATGGCGCGTTTCCGACGTTGCGAACGCCCGTTGCAAAGGGCGTGAAGGCGTTATGTTGGTGCGGTATGTTGATGATGATGCTGGCCTTGCCAAAGGCCAAGGGTGGCATATGTGTGCTTCGGCAATGCGAATGCTCCTTTCAACGCTTCATCGAGGGGGTTATGACTAAAGGTGGAGCTGCCGCTTCCGTCCCTGGCTCCACCCACCCGGACCAAGAGCGCTGACGTGACCAGTGAAACCGCCGACCCCCGGGCGCGTATATTGAGCGCGATCAGCGACCAACTGGAACAGTTGGCGGCGCGGGTTGGCGACGATGTCGAGCAGCATACGCAGGCCGGTGCCGGCCATGTGCCGGAAGGTTTCGTGATCTACTATCTGACGGACGAGACGGGCGAGCCTTTAAAGAATACCCATACTGCGGATCGCGGCGTCACCATGTCGGATATCAGCGAGACTCGCGGCTACCAGACGTTGCTTGCCTATTGCGACAAGCGATCCTACCACCTCCGCATCGACGAGCATTTCTACGCTGACGAACCCCGGCCAACGACGATCTATCGCGTCGTCGTCGATGGCTGGGATTGAGACGAGCGGCATGACCATGTCTCCCGAAGAGATACTCAAAATCATCGAGAGCCACGAGCGCTGGCTGCAACGCAAGTCAGGCGGGCAACGGGCGAACCTGTCCGGCTGCAACCTCGCCGATTTTAATCTTGTGCAAGCCAATCTGCAGTCCGCGAAACTGTCCGGCGCCTATATGGCGCGCGCGATTCTCTCGGGCGCCGATCTGTCCTACGCCGATTTGTTCTGCGCCAACCTGGACGGCGTCAATCTTGAGAAAGCCCTTCTTTTGCGGGCGGATCTGCGCGGCGCCTTCATGCGCGGCGCCAATCTGGCCGGCGCCAACCTCAAGGAAGCGGACCTCCGGGGCGGCGCCCTGATCAGCGGCAACCCCGCCGCTCCCGCCACCATCATTCGGTCCAACATCGGGCAATCCGATCTGAACGAGGTCGATGCGGCCGGTGCCAATCTGTCGGGCACGGACTTGTCTCATTCCAGTCTGATCGGGGCGACGCTTGAGAAAACCTTGCTGTGCGGCGCCAACCTGTCGGGGGTGAACCTGGAGGGCGCGAACCTTCAGGGTGCCGATCTGTCGGGAGCCAACCTGTCGAATGCCCGAATCATCGGCGCCAACCTGACCGGTGCCAACCTGTCGGGCGCGCTGATCAAGCACACCCAATTCCAGAAGGCCGATCTGCACGGCGCCATCCTGGAGAACGTCGATCTGTCGACCGCGAATTTGGCGGGTGCCGACCTTGGCGCGAGTGATGGCCGCGGCCTTTCCCGATCGCTGCGTGATATCCTGCGCGAGCATGCGCTATGGATTCGGGAACAAGGCCGGGGAGGGTCACGCGCCCAACTCGCTAAGACCGATCTCTCCAAGATCGACGTCTCGGACGTCAATCTGTCCGGCGCCGATCTGCGTGAGGCGATCCTGATCGGCGCCACGATGCGACGCACCAGCCTGGTCATGTCGGACCTGTCGGGGGCCGATCTGAGCGGCGCCGATTTGCGTGACGCCGAGCTGGCCGGCATTAATTTTGCCGGCGCCAACCTGACCGGGGCCCGCATGGCGGGCGCCGACCTCATGGCGGTCGAGCTGAAGGGCAGCGACGGCCAGCCGACGGGACGCATGTGGCCGTCCAACCTGTCGGGCTGCATCCTGGTCGATGCCGACCTGACCGGCGCCAAGCTCGATGGCGCCAACCTCAAGGGTGCCAATCTGAGCGGCGCGCGCTTGGGGCGGGCACATCTGCGCGGTGCCGATGTGGACGGCGCCACCCTGAGCGATGCACAAATCGCTCAAGCGGCGTCTAAACCGAGCCCGAGTTGAACTCCTCCAAGGCCTGGGAGACGCGCCGAACCTACCAGCCGTTCACCCGCTCCCAGAACGCCTCGATCGGCTGCTCATCGCCTAGCTCCGTGCCGTCGACCACGGCGTAGCGCTCATACATCGCCGCCGTCATACAAACATGGTTTGGCAGCACCCGCACTCGTGAGCCGATCGGCAGGGCCTCGAATGGCACACCGCCAATACCGGCGAGCCGTCCGTGCTCCTGGTGCACCGCCTCCACAACCAATCCCTGGAACAGCGCGCCATAGGTATCGGTCACCAGGCCGAAGCCGCAGTCACGCGTCTGCAGGTGGGTCGATCGATCCTTGGACAACGCCAAGGCGCCTGCGTCGATATGGGCGGTGCCTTGCGCTGGCCGATGATTGCTCACGGTCGCCAGCACGCTGAGTGCGATATCGTCGATCTCGCAACAGCCGACGCCGGCCTGAAACAGGTCCATGAACATGTACACCCCCGGCCGCATCTCGGTGACGCCATCGAGCGCGCGGGCGAACAAGGCCCCCGGTGTCGAGCCAACGCTAACCTCCGGACAGGGGATACCGGCCGCCCTGATCCGCTCGGCCGCCCGCACGGCTCCCACCCGCTCAACCTCGGCTACCCGGGCGATGTCCTCGGCGTCACTCAGCGCGTAGGTGTGACCCGCATGAGCCAGAATCCCACGCACCTCCACCCCGTTCTCATGCAGGGCCCGGGCGATGTCGAGCAGCTCCTCACCCTCGGGCGTCACGCCGCCACGATGTTCGCCGACATCGACCTCAATCATCACCATGTAGCGCACCCCGAGCGTGCGGCCCGTCTCGGCGATGATCCTCGCCATCGCCACACTGTCGGTGGTGAGCGCCAGATCGACGCCTTCCGCGATCAGCCCAGCCGCCTCGTGCAACCGATTGGGCGTGATGCCGACGGCGTGGACGATGTCGCGAAATCCTGCATCGGCGAACAGGCGCGCCTCTTTCAAGGTCGAGACGGTCACCGCCTTGCGGCGGTCCTTCAGGGCGCGCGTCATGACCTCTGCCGATTTCGCGGTCTTGCCATGCGGCCGCAATCGGACACCGAGCGCATCCGCCCGTTCACGCATCCGAGTGAGATTGCGGTCCAGTTTTCGGCGGTCGAGCACCAAGTGTGGGGTGGGTAGATCTCGCAGCTTCATCGGCATCCTCGTCCAAGCTCATCAAGGGGCGATCGGCGCCGTTATGGTGTCTTCGACCTTGGCGCATGGTTGACCCATTACCGCCCCTCGATGGAGATGTTCGTTCGACGTAGAACCACCATACCCACGAAATCCGACACGGCGCATTATCATCGGCCCGATCATGGGTGAATTGAACCCGGTGAAACCGCGATTGGGGACCGATCTCGACGCGGTGCTCGCCCCCCCTGCCGAGCCCCGGCGCTGCCTTTTCCTGGTTCCTTGCGCTTTTTGGAATGATCGGCCGAAACCCAGGCGAATGCGATTCCCAAGGAACGATCGCGCGGCAGTGGTTTCGTGTTTTGTCCGACATCCATGCGGCCCGGGCGACAGGCTCAACGCTCGGTGCGTGATCGGCGACACGCCGCACCGGCACCACCCGAGACAAAGAAAAAGGCCGTTCCCGAAGGAACGGCCAAGTCAGGGGCGAGAGTGTCGGCCTGCCGAAGCCGGCCGACGGAGGAAACCGATTAGGCGTGACCCAGCACCCGAGGGCCGCGGGCATTCAGAAACAACCGTGCCGCCGCCTGATGACGGTCGTGCACGCTGTCTAGGTAAAGACGGGCCTGATGCAGATCGTGGATCGCGGCGCCGTCGTCCAAACGCTCAAGCAAGCAGGTAAAGCCGATGTCCTTCAACTCCTCGTAGGCGTCATCGTCGAGGGTGGGAATGTTTTGGCGGAACTGGTCGGCGAAAACCGACGCGAACCGTGTCATCACCTCGCGGCGCCAGTGCCAGGGCTTGGCCCGCAGATGCGCCGCCCATTCGTCGACCGCACCGCGAATCACCGCTGGAAGTTGTTCGAAAAGGACCGATTCATCCGCCAGTACATCGCCGACCGGCTGGTTCTGATTGGCCGGGTCATGCTCGACCGGCCCGGCAGCTCGGCCGCACAAATCGGCCGGGCCACGCATCTGAGCAAAAGGGACAGCCTCGACGACCGGAGTCGTCGAGACGTGATGGTCGGGCACCCACGACTCGTGGTCGGACATGCGTTCGCTCCCGTGTTGGCGTTTGTTCAACAGGAGAAACGCAAGGTCCGGGCCAGACAGGCGGTATAATTATCTATTTAATATCAAATAATTACCTGAGAACCCGGTAAACAAGGTAGGGATTGCCGAGGCTCGTTATGCGCCGCCCGGCAATCCCTGCCGCGATCGCCATGGCCGCAACAGCAATTGGACGGGTCAACAACCTCACGGCCGACATGGTCCCGCCGATGAACCTGACGCCGCGCTCATCGCAAAGCCTCATCATGTTGTGGATCGCACACGGACGAAACCATACAGTGCCAGGGTTCCAGCACCCGCCAGGCGATCGGGGTGCTTGACGTCCTATCCGGCCAAAAAAAGGGCCGCGACATGCGCGGCCCGAGTTAAGGGAGGAAACGCCCTGGTCGATAAACAGCATGTCGGGCAACTCATGCTGCAGTGCAAAATATGGACCTTGCTGGTTTTCCTGACAAGAGGGGTGGTTGTGTGCGATTGCAAAAAAAGACGCAGGGGCATGGAAACGTAACGGTGTGGCGGAACGGCAACAGGGCGATGAGGCTGGGGAAACCATGAGCGTTGATCTGTCCAAACGGCGGGACGGGCCGGGCTTGGCGCACCTCAGCGGCCATCTCGCGCTTCTCGCGGCGACCGGCGGCCTATGCTTGACCGTCACGGGGATATGGTTGTTTCCGGCCATGCTGATCCATGGTGTCGTGCTGAGCTTTCTGTTCTGTCCGTTGCATGAAAGCGTACATCGCACGGCGTTTCGCACCGGCTGGCTGAACCGGGCCGTGGCCGATGCCGTCGGATTTCTGATGGTGTTGCCGCCGCGCTGGTTCACGGCATTTCACCTTGCCCATCACCGCTTCACCCAGGACCCTGGACGCGACCCGGAACTGGCGTCGCCAAAACCGACCACCGTGGGCCGGTATCTCTATGTCCTCTCCGGCTTCGACTATTGGCATCGTGCCGTAGGCGGGCTGTTAACCCGGGCACGAGGCAAAGCCGACGACAGCTTCCTGGACACGCGGTTGATGACGCGGGCGGTGCGCGAGGCGCGAATCTATCTCGGGCTGTATGTCGCAACCGCGCTCTTGGCGACGGTTCTCGGCCCCCGGCTCTTTCTGGTGCTCTGGATCGGCCCCGCCCTACTGGGGCAGCCGTTCCTACGCGCCTATCTCCTGGCGGAACACTGGGGGTGTCCGGCGGTTAAGGACATGTGGGCCAACACCCGGACGACGCTTAGTCTGGCACCGGTGCGGTGGCTTGCCTGGAACATGCCGTTCCACGCCGAGCACCACGCCAATCCCGGCATTCCGTTCCATGCCCTGCCGGCCTACGCGAAGGCCGAAGCGCATCAGCGCCACGTCGTCGCCTCTGGCTACACGGCCTTTCACACCGAACGCCTGGAGGCCCTGCGCGCGGGCACGGCGGAGCCGGTATAGCCGTCCGTTACACCACCACCATCTCCGCCGCGAGACGTTCTAATAACGGCGCGATCCCCGCCACGCCGTCGACCACGTGCTGCGCGCCGGCATCAAGCAGGACGTTAGGCGGATTGTATCCCCAGGTGACGGCCACGGCGGTCAACCCGGCCGACCGCGCCATCTGCATGTCGAACACGGAATCACCAATCATAACCGCACGATCCCGCCCCAAGCCGGTCTCGGCCATGGCGTTGCGCAGCAGGGTTGGATCCGGTTTGCCGGGACCGCTCTCGGCCGTCTGGATCGACGCGAAACGGCCATGCCAACCGAAGCAGTCGATCGCATGATCGGTGCCTTGGCGTTTCTTGCCGGTGGCGATCGCCAGGGTGTAGCCCGCCTCCATCACCGCATCGAGCATCTGAGCGACGCCGGGATAGGGCTGTTCCAGATCCGGTTGCTCGTTGCGTAACGCCAACGCGTGCACGCGAAACAGATCGGCGAGACGCTGACGAACGGCGCCCGGGTGTTCCGGATGGAGGCGCTGCATCATGGCTTCCGGCAGCAGACCGACCGTCGCCAGCAGAGCCGCCTCGCCGGGATAGGCGATGTTGGCGTCGGCATAGGCCCGCTGGCTGGCAATCACCAACCCGGCGCGGCTGTCGATCAGGGTGCCGTCGAGGTCGAACACGGCCAGCATCAATGGGCTCCGATATTAACCGGTGAGATCAGGCGAGAACGGGGTAGCCGAGCCGCTCCGCCGTCTCGCGCATGGTGACGATGGCGGTGTAGGCGGCATCGTCAATCACGTCCATCCCCCGCAATAGAAGCGTATCGCGGACGGTCGCGGCGCCCGGATCGCGTGCCGCCGCCAGCACCCCGTCCCGCAGGCGGTCGATCAAGTCCGATGTCGTGCCACGCCGGGTGGCATACGGCAGAGCCGGAGCCTCGGCACTCCAGTCCAGAATCCGAACACCATGCATCTCCGCCGGTGCATGCGCGCCGATCAACGCCAGCGTGACGCCGTCGATCGCCGCCACGTCCGCCCGCCCCTCGCGCACGGCGGCGAGGCTGAACCGGTGGCCACCGCTCCACTGCACCTCACCGAAGAACCGGCCCGCCCGCGCCAGGGGCGCGACCGCCGCCCGTAAGGCGCTGCAGCCGGATTGCGAGTCCGCGCCGTTGGCCGCGACCCGGCGCCCGCGCAAATCCGCAAGCGTGGTGGCCGGATCACCCGACCGGACCACGAAGCCGCTGCGATACGTGCCGTCACCACACCCCTCCGCCGCATAGCTCGGCACGGCGACGGCGGTGAGGTCGTCCGCGTGTTCGTGGGTCAACGGATACCCGCAGGTCTGGGTCAGCAGCAGCCCTGGGTCACGCCAGAGCTCGTGCACCGAGCGCCCGCGCGTCAAGACGCTAGGTACGTCCCGGACACCCGCAGCCGACAAATGCGTGGCAATCACCATCCACCAGGCGTCGGTCGCGGCTTGCACCTCGGGCAGATCGTACATGGTCAGACTGGCGATCTTGGTCATCGGATGCTCCGATCGAGGGTGGCGATCAGGTCCCGCGCAAAAGACGGAATCTCGTGCGCCTGCACCACCGCCAGACGAATGAGATCGTCGAACCGGCGGGTCAGGACGCGGATATGCTCGGTCGTGGTGAACACAAAGTACATATTGCCGACATAGAGAGCGGCGCGTTTCGGCCCGAAGATCGTCGTGGGAGCCGCATAGACCACCGATGCGTCATACAGGAACCAACGCAGGCTGGGGTAAAGCTCGTCCACCAGGTCAGCGATGTGCGCCAACTGGCGGCGACGGATATCCACGGGGAGCTGCTCCCAGATTCCATGACCATACGCGAATTCGCGTAGACCTTGGACCGAGCTGACAATCTCCACATCGGTTTCCGGTTGGCGGGCGTAATCCAGGCGATCACGGGTGCGGCGGATCGCCTGATCGGTACGTTGTGCCTCGTCCTCACGGTATTCGAAGGCAACGATCTCGTCGATTTTCACCGGGTCGGGCAGATCGGACGGGATATAGCGGATCTTGTAACCCGAGGCCTCCAGGTACCAGCGCCGCAGGTTTTCGTCCTCCGGCGACCGCGACCGAGGGCTGATCTCTGGCGCGTGCTCCAGGATATCGGCGCCTTGCTGTTCGTCACCGGTCAATCCCATGAGCCAATCAAGACTGACCTGCAACGCCACCGCCATGGCGGCGGCCGTGTCGGCGCGGGGCAGGCGCACCGTCTCGGTCGATAGGATTTGCGACGGGTGGAGCGATCGACCCCGACCCGACGGGCCAATACCGCCCGCGTCATTCCGGCGCGATCCATCGCGCTTTCCAGCCTCTCACGAAACAACCGGGCCGTATCGCGCTTGTCCAGGGACTGTAGGGTTCCAGTCATAACGTTTTGCTCTGCTTTATAAACTATTGTTGTTTTTTATCACCATAGTGAATATTAGTTTAGCATACGCGCGTTGCCAAAACAACGTGGTGCGACTATCGTGCGGCGCATGAACCGACATGACCGCACCTCCCTGGAGGCCGGGCGTTCGGTCGACTATGGCCCATCACGACTTGGCACGATCGACCCACCGCTCGGCCCTTCTTTTCCCACCGCGCGTGTTGATCAACCTCGAGCCTTGTTCCGTGTCGAATGGCCGACCCTGGTGCTCGCCGGCGGCATCTATGGTGCCTGGATCCTGTCGACCCTGGCCGCTGGTGCCGGTGCGCCGCTATGGCTCTGGGCGCCGCTGGCCGCATGGTGTGCCGCCTGGCATACCTCGTTGCAGCACGAAGTCATTCACGGCCACCCCACCACCTCACGGACGCTCAACCGGCTGATCGCCGGCCCGCCCTTGACGCTCTGGTTGCCGTTCACGCTGTACCGCGATGCCCATCTGCGCCACCACATTGACGACCGGTTGACCGACCCACTGGACGATCCGGAAAGCTTCTACGTCACACCCGTTGCCTGGACCAGCATGGGTCCCCTTGAGCGGGCCTTCCGTTGGGCGATGCAGTCCTTGCTTGGGCGTCTGGTGCTGGGCCCACCGTGGCTGGCGGTACGGTGTCTGTGGACCGAGAGCGCCGCCGCCTTTGCCGGTGACCAGGAGCGCCTGCTGGGATTGCTCCGCCATTTGGCGCAGGCCGCGCTGGTGCTCGTTTGGATTCAGGCGGTGTGCGGCATTCCGGCGCTGGTGTATGTCCTGGCCGTGGTATGGCCGGCGACCGCCTTGATCCTGCTGCGGTCCTTTGCCGAACACCGGCCGGTCGCCGAGCCGGCGGCCCGCAGTGTGATCGTGGAATCGCGCGGCCCGTTCGCCTGGCTGTATCTCGGTAATAATCTGCACGCTCTGCACCATGAGCGCCCTGGCCTGCCCTGGTACGCGCTCGAAAAAATCTACTGGTCCAACCGGGCCGGCATTCTTATGCGCAACGGCGACTACCGCTTTACCGGGTACGCGGAGATTGTCGGGCGGTTTCTGTTGCGCGCCAAGGATTCGCCGCGTCATCCTGGTACAGGTGGCCGTGACTAAGCTGTCTTCTCCGCAACACGGTTGGGTTCATTCACCTCGCGTTCTTCGGCCGCATTCTACGAAGAATGTTGTACAAATAAAATGCAATCTATAAAAAGCTAACGATATGGAAACCTTTCCGACGTTAATGTCGGAGGAACACACGCATCCCGAGGAACCTCCTTGGCCGTGTGTCGTGTAAAGCATGAAACCGGTCTGATATCGTGTTCAGATAGATACCCAAGGCGTCTTTCCCATACACACGGTATCGACTAAAGTTGTACGTGTTGACGTTCGAAGCCCATCGGCATGCTGGACGTCAGGCAGCAAAAGGAAAAAATCAATGGCGCAGACAAAAGCGAAGAGGCGTCCTGACGATCCGAACTATCAGATCACCAATAACAATCCGATCGACGTCCATGTCGGCCGCCGGGTCCGTCTGCGTCGCACGCTGTTGGGTATGAGTCAGGAACAGTTAGGCGAAGCGCTCAACATCACGTTCCAGCAGGTGCAGAAGTACGAACGCGGCAGCAACCGGATCAGTGCCTCGCGTCTTTGGGACATCGCGCAGATTGTTGATGTGCCGGTGAGCTTCTTCTTCGACGACATGTCGGACGACACCATGGCCCACTCGCCGCGTCGCATGAAAGCTGGCGGGCCACGCGATGACTATGAGGAAAGTCCGTCGGATCCGATGGCACGTCGTGAGACCCTTGAGCTTGTACGCGCCTACTACTCGATCAAGACCCCGGCGCTGCGCAAGCGGATCACTGAAATGGTGAAATCGGTGGCAACGGCGCTGCCCGAGGCCACCTGATCGCTTGTTTGACTTGGACGGGCCCACGCGCCTGTCTGAGCCAAGTTTCTGATACGAAATAGAAAAAGGCGCGCCGCTTCCGCGGCGCGCCTTTTTCGCTGTTCCGTTTTTCGACCCTCAGGCGAGGATATCCAGGTTCTGACCTCGCGAGGCATCGGTCGGGCTTGCGAGGGAACTATCCTCGGTTCCGCCCTCCGTGTTCGTTCCGCCGGACCTGCTCTCAGTAGCCGCCGCGCCGCCGACCCGGGTCGGCGTGTTGGCGCTGACTTCCTGGGCGGCGCCCAACAATTGAGAAACCCCGGCACCCAACGCCTCGACCTGCTGGTTGGCGCCGCGCAACCCCAAGGTAGCGAGGTTGGCTGCTCCGCTCACATCCGCAATTGCCATCCGACACTCCGTCGTTCAACTCATCCGATAGCGAGACCGTAGCACCAAAAGGTTAATACTTCATGAAGACAACCAAGTGTCGCGTTCCTGATCCGTTCTCTCTATCGACGCGAGTATTCACTCCGCACCAACCGCAGTGGTAGCCCCCTCACCGTCCGAGGGCGGTGGCGGCTTCACGGTGAAGAACACCGGCTCGATCTTCCGCAACTCGTCGAGGGCAATGTGACAGGCGATCTTGTGTCCGTCGCCATCGGACAAAACCGGTGGCCGCTCGTCCTCGCAAATCTTGCCGATTTTGCGCGGGCACCGGGTGTGGAACGGACAGCCGATCGGCGGGTTCACCACCGAGGGTAAATTCCCCTCCAGCACAATCTTGCGCTTACCCACCGTGGTGTCGGCAATCGGCACCGCCGACAGCAACGCCTCGGTATAGGGATGGTATGGCGGCGCGAAGATCTCTTCCGTCGTACCCTGCTCCATGATCTGGCCGAGATACATCACCACGACGCGGTCGGCCAGGTAGCGCACAACGGAGAGATCATGGCTGATGAACAGAAGCGTGGTGCCGTAATCGCGCTGAATGTCCATCAGCAGCTCGGTCACCGCCGCCTGCACCGACACATCAAGCGCCGACAGCGGCTCGTCGGCGATCACCATGGACGGGTGCCCGGCGAACGCGCGGGCCACGCCCACGCGCTGCTTCTGGCCGCCCGAGAGTTGGCGCGGCCGCCGATAGTAGAAGTCGCGCGGCAGCTTGACGAGGTCGAGCAACCGCATGACCCGGTCGTGCACTTTGTCGGGATCGGATTCGACGCCGAACTTGCGGATCACGCGGCTGATCTGGCTGCCGACCGTCATCGACGGGTTCAGCGTGTCGTTCGGGTTCTGGAACACCATCTGTAGCGACGACACCTGCTCGCGCGGGCGTAGCTGAACCTCGGTGTCCTGAATCTCGTGGTTGTTGAAGATGATCTTGCCTTCGGTGGCGGTCTCCAAGCCCATCAGAACCTTGGCGAAGGTCGATTTACCGCAGCCTGACTCACCGACGATGGCGACGATCTCGGCCTTGCGGGCCTCGAAGGACAAGGTTTCGTTCGCCTTGACGTAGCGTGTGCCCTTACCGCTCAGCATCGCCTTGATCGAATGATCATGCAGCTCGTAATACTTCCGCATGTTGTCGATCTTCAGCACGGTATCGCCGAGCTCGATCGGTTCGTTCACCTTGCCGAGGTTTGGCCGTTTGTCCCAGTCGATCTGCTCAAAGCGCGCGCACCGGGTTTCGTGCGGGTTCGGTGAATCCGGCACGGCGCGCATCGCGATCGTCCCCGAACCGCAGCGCCCGGCATCGAAGTACTCGCAGCGGGGGCCGAAATTGCATCCGTCGGGCCGCTCGTGCGGCAGCGGCAGCTGACCGGGGATGGCGACCAGGGGTCGGTCGTTCTTGTTGGCGCTCGGCAGCGGGATCGCGCCGAACAATCCACGGGTATAAGGGTGGCGCATCCGATTGAAGACGTCGTCGATCGTGCCGGTCTCGACCGCCTCGCCGGAATACATCACGCAGATCCGGTCACAGGTCTCGCGCACCAGCCCCAGATTGTGGCTAATGAAGATCTGCGCGGTGCCGAACCGGGATGCGATCTCGGCGATCAGCTCGATGATGCCGGCTTCCACCGTCACGTCGAGCGCCGTCGTCGGCTCGTCAAGCAGCAGCAGCGCCGGCTTGGACAACAGCGCCATGGCGATCACCACCCGTTGCTGCTGACCGCCCGAGATCTGGTGCGGATAGGCCGCCATGACCCGGTCGGCATCGGGCAGCTTGACGTCGGACAGCATGTCGCGCGAGCGCTCGTAGGCTTCCTTCTCGGACACCCCCTCATGGATGATCGGCACTTCCATAAGCTGCGCGCCGATCGTCAGTGAGGGGTTCAAGGCGGCCATCGGCTCCTGATAGATCATGGCGATCTCGGAGCCTCGCATCTGCCGGAGTTCCTCGTCCGACATATGCGTGATGTCGCGGCCCTTGAACTTGATCGAGCCGCCGACGATGCCGCCGTTCGAGCCCATGTAGCGCATGATCGCCATGGCGACAGTGGACTTGCCGCAACCGGACTCGCCGACGATGCCGACGCTCTCACCCTCGTAGATCGTCAGGTTGTAGTCTACCACCGCCGGAATCTCGCCGGCCCGGGTGTAGTAGGAGATGCACAGGTTCTCGATTTCGAGAACCGGCATGCGGGTTTCTGCTGTCATCGCGGTCTCCTCCGTCGCGGTCCGTCAGTCGCGGATCGAAATCTCACGCAAGCCATCGGCCATCAGATTGAGGCCGAGAACCAGCGAGGAGATCGCGAGACACGGAATCACCGTCATGTGCGGGAAGGCCAGCGCCATGGCGCGGCCCTCGTTCACCATACCGCCCCAGTCCGGATCGGGCGGTGGTAGGCCAAGTCCCAGGAAACCGAGGGTACCGATGGTGATCGTCACATAGCCAAGCCGCAGGCAGGCATCGACGATCAACGGCCCTCGGGCGTTCGGCAGAATCTCGACGAACATGATACGCAATGGACTTTCACCCCGGGTCTGCGCCGCCGCCACATAGTCGCGGTTGCGCAGATCGAGCGTCAGGCCACGCACGATACGCATGATCCCCGGCGCCGAGGCGAAGACAATCGCCAGTACGATGTTCAAGCCCGAGGCGCCGAAGGTCGAGATCACGATCACGTACAGCACGAAGATCGGGAACGACAGAATGATGTCGGCGACCCGCGACAGGATGCTGTCCCACCAGCCACGGAAATAGCCGGCCGCCAATCCCATGAGAATGCCGACCGCATACGCGCAGATGGTGGCGATCGGACCGTAGATCAGCACCCGCTGACCACCCCAGATGATGCGGGAGAGAATATCCCTTCCAATCTGATCGGTGCCAAACCAGAACGTCATGCCCGTGGCCGGATCGACCGCACCCGGTCTCTGGTATGGCAGAATCGTGGCGTTCGGATCGAACGGCGCGAGCAGTGACGCGAAGATCGCGATGAGAACCCAACCCACCACGATGCCCACGCCGACCATGCCGACACCGCTCTCGCGGATCAGCGCAAAACTCTTGAGGAACCGGACCAGCGCGGCTTCGCGCTCGGGAAGTGGTTCGGCGAAGGAATCTGTCGCTGTCATAACCTGCCCTCCCTCAACTGAATCGGATGCGCGGGTTCAGGTACATATACCCGACATCCGCGAGAGTTTGGGTGGTCACGGCGACGAACACCGCCACCATGGTGCAGGCCTCGATCACGAAGATGTCCTTGTTCAGCGCCGCCTCCAGCAATAGCGATCCGAAGCCTTTGTAGGCGAACAGGTATTCGATCACGATCACGCCCGAGAGCAGCCAGTTGATCTGCAGCATGATCACCGTGAACGGCGCGATCAGCGCGTTGCGCAACGCGTGCTTCATGATCACCTGTCCGCTCGGCACGCCCTTGAGGACGGCGGTGCGGATGTAGTGGGTCTGCATCACCTCCGCCATCGAGGCACGGGTCATGCGCTGGATATAGCCGAAGCCGTACATCACCAAGGCACCAACCGGCAGAATCATTTGGGTGATGTCGAAGCCACTGGACATGTTGCTGACCCCGGGCAGCCACCCGAGACCAAGTACGAAGATCGCCACCAGGAACACGCCCGAGGCGAATTCCGGGATCGATGTGGTGGCGATCGAGAACACCGAGATGACGCGATCCTGGACCGAGCCCTCCTTCATGCCGGCCAGCACGCCGAGCAACAGGGCCAACGGCACCATGACCGCCAGCACGCCAAGTCCCAGGATGCCGGTGCTCGCCAATCGCGGCCCGAGGATATCGATCACCGGTACCTTGAAGCGCGACGACATGCCGAAATCACCGATTACGAAATTGCCAAGCCAGCGGAAATAGCGAATGACATTCGGGTCGTTATACCCGTTCGCTTCCATCCATATCTGGCGCTGCTCGGCGTTCGAATACGGCCCGAGAACCTTCTGGGCGACGCTACCCGGATCAAGTTCCAGCACCAGGAACACCAGGATCGACACCACCACCATGGTGAAGACCAGATATCCCAGCCGTTTCGCGAAAAAGATCAGCATTGGTTCACTCGCCTCCCGCGCGTAGCAGCCCTGTCTATCGGCTGATCTGCCGCGCCCCCCTGTTCAGCGTATGTCACGCGCCAGCGCCTATCATGGTGTTGGGCGCCGCGTAGGACCTCGGGACGGCATATAGGCCGCCGTCCCGAGGCTTGGATCATGAGATCAGGCGTCGATCCAGACCTTGTGCCACTGATGGTACAAGGTCGGGTGCGTGACGTAGCCCTTGATCTTCTCGTTGGCGACCGAGAACACCGACCGCCACAGCGGCTGCGCGATCACCGCGTCGTCCTGGATGATCTGCTCGACCTTCTCCATTGCGGCCTTGCGCTTGTTCACGTCCAGAATCGCTGAGGCCTCATCCAGGGCCTTGTCGAACTCGGGGCTGTTGTAATGCGTCTCGTTCCACGGAACGCCGCTACGATAGCCAAGCGCCAGCACCATCACACCGAGCGGACGGTGGGTCCACTAGGTGAGACCGAACGGCGTGGTCTCCCATATGCTCCAGTAGGTTGCCGAGGGCACCGGGTTAAGCTGCAGGTCGATGCCCGCCGGCGCCGCTTGCTCGCGGAACGCCTGCATCGCCGCCTGCTCCCAAGGACCGGAGGTGTTGCCGAAATCGATTTTCAGCGTGATGCCGTCCGGATAACCGGCCTCGGCCAGCAACTTCTTCGCCGCCGCCGGATCGTACTTTACCTTGGGTAACGGGAAGTACTCCGGATGGATCGGGGCAACGTGATGGTGTTCGGCCGGTGTGGCCCGGCCGCGATAGGCAATCTTGACCAACGCCGCCGGATCCATCGCGCGCTGCACCGCCTGACGCACCTTTTTGTTGTCGTACGGCGCCTGGCTGATCTGCATGCGGGCGACGGCGGTCTGCGCCGTCGGCGCTTCGTAGAGCTTCACGCCCGGCAGGTTCTCGAACACGTCGAGCTGGCTGACGTCGACCTCGTAGATGCCGTCAACCTGACCCGAGGCGATCGCGGCGATCGCCGCCGAGGCATCCTGTCCGAGATCGATGTAGTGGATCTCATCGAGATAGACCTCGCCGCCCCAGTAGGGGTCGGACCGCTTCTTGAGGGTCGCCTTCTCGCCCACGTTGAACTCGACCAAGTCGTACGGGCCGGTACCGACCGGATTCTTCGACAGATCGCCACCCTCGGCCTCGAAGTTCCGATGCAAGATCGCGGTCGGGTAATTGTACAGGTTTTCCGGCATCGACAGCACCGGTGTCTTCAGCGTCAGACGGACACCATGGCTGCCGGTCTTCTCGACCGCGCCGGGGATCATCCGCTTGGACATGACCGGCTTGCCGTCCTTGTCCTTCTTGCCGGTGTCGATC
>JABMNR010000091.1 GCA_013203465.1 Alphaproteobacteria bacterium | reverse complement strand
TCCAGCCCCAATAGGTCCAGGTGCCGGCCAGCCGGTGGAACACTTGGCGGGCGCTGTGCTCGGAGGTGGTGCGCTCTTCCTTGGGCAGCTTGGCGAGCGCCTTTTCGTCGGCGGCCTCGCGCCACAGCCACGACGGCACGCTGTTCTCCTCGACCCGCGTGCGCTCGGCCGGAATGCCGGCCTTGCGGAAGTACTTCTGAGCCAGGATGTCGCTCGCCACCTGCGACCAGTCGGTGGGGACCTCGACGTCGTTACGCCGGAACACCACCGAGCCGTCCGGGTTGCGGATTTCACTGGTGGTGGTTCGGAATTCGATCCCGTCCAGGGCGTCCTTGCCCGTCTCCGTGAACCGCCGCTCGATCTTCATTGCCGCTCGCTCCCTCGCGCCGTCGGTGCGTCCGTACCAAGATACTGGTGTGCCGGAACCCGAATAATCTCCCCAAAACCGCCACATCTTGTGTCGCGGAGGCAGAAACCTACCGGATGTTGTGACGGGTAGCCAACTGGAAATTTGCCTTTTTGCGAAATTTCAGTGGAAAACTAAAACCTGTTGCAAGAATTCAACAGCGGCTTTGAAAGTATTGAAAAATAAAAGAAAACATCTCGCGCGTGTTTGGAAATAATAAAGGCGGCTAACTAGCCGCAAACGCGCGTTTCCATTCACCCGGACATCGAATATGCCAGGTCCCGCCCCAGGGTCGGCGTCGCGTGTGAAGGTAATCGCGCCCCACGACATCCGTGCCGACAGCAAGGATGCGGGAACCCGACTCCGGGCGCAATAGATTTTGTGGGTAACAAAGTTGCGTTCTCTAGATGTGGTGTGCGGCTCAAGTTATCCACAGGCTGGTGCTCGCCGCCACGACGCGCCATTCCGCCGATTGCCGAGTGCCGCCGGGGGGCATTACGATCGCCCGACAGCAATGGGAGGAATACGGTATGGCCATCTTGCGCCGCGCGGCAGTCTACACACCGCTCGACATTGCCGCCTTGGAGCGTTGGCGGGCGGTTCCGCCGGCGGTGGCGGGCGACAACATGAACCGCGAGCACTCCATGACCTCGGCAATCCGGCCGGTCGCCGAGGGCTATGCCATGGTCGGCCACGCCCGGACCGTGGCCGTGATGGCGGGCGACAACTCGGCGGTGCACGCCGCCCTGCCGTTGCTGCAACCCGGCGAAGTGCTGGTGATCTCGGCGCGCGGCGCGGGCGAGGTCGCGATCATCGGCGAGATCGTCGTCGAGTGCGCCAAGGCGCGGGGTTGCGCCGGGATCGTACTGGATGGTGCGGCGCGCGACATCGGCTCGCTGCGCACCCTCGGGGTGCCGGTCTATATCGCCGGTGCCACGCCGCGCGGGCCGCACAAGGGTTTCGGCGGCGAGATCGACGGCCGCGTCTCCTGCGGTGGGGTGGTGGTGTGCCCGGGCGATCTGGTGTTGGGTGACGACGATGGGGTCACCGTGGTGCCGCGTGCCCAGTGCGACGCGGTGTTGCCGTTGGCCGAGGCCCAGGTCGCCAAGGAGGCCGAGATCATCGCCAAGGTGCGGGCCGGAACGACCACCGCCGAGATCCAAGGCATCGCCGTGCCGGAGCCGAGTGACGCGCCGGGCTGACGTCAGATGGTGTCGGGTGCCGGCACCCGTCGCTCGGTCTGCACCAGCGCGATGCCGGCCAGCACGACGGCGGCGCCCACCGCCTGTAACGGCTCCAGCACCTGATCCAGCACGATCCAGGCGGTCAGCACGCTGATCACCGGCTCCAGGTTGACCACGACGGCAACCCGGACCGAACCGAGCCGGCGGATCGAGGCATAGAGAAAGGACAACCCCACCGCATAGCAGCCGGCGTTGGTGATCAGCCCGATCCAGCCTCGTGTGTCGGTCGGCGGCTCCAGCCCGCCTTCCGCCGCGGCCAGAAAGGCGTAGGCGACGGTGGCGATCGTGGTCACCTGCGCCGAGAGCACCATCGGCGCGATCTCGTTGGCCAGCCGTCGGGTCAGCAGGAACGAGACGGCGACACAGCTTCCGGCCCCGAAGGCGAGGCCGATGCCCAATGGGTCGGCGTGGCTGACATCGGCGCCCAGCATCAGCGCGAGGCCGAGAAAGCCTATTCCCAACGCCACCATCCGACGAACCGTCAGCCGCTCGTGCCCGGCGAGATGAGCGAGCGGGGCGACCATCAGTGGAAACACGAAAAAGGTCAGGCTGGCCAGCGGCACCGGAACGTGGCGCACGCTGGTCATATACCCGTAGGACGCCAGCCCGGTCGTCGCCGCCAAAGCCAACAGCGCGACCAGCCTTCCGCGCGGCACGTGTCTTGGCAGACGGGTTGCCAGAACCAAGGTCCAAAGCACGCCGGCGCAGAGTCCGAAGCGCAGCAGTTGCAGCGTCAGCGCACCGACGCCGCCGTCGAACGCCAGCCGGGCGAAGGACGGCGCGATCCCGAAGAACAGCGCCACCACCCCGACCATTGCATAGCCGGTGGCAAGGGAGCCGGTCTCGGGCTGTGGCGCGATCATGGATGGCTCCTACCACGCCGCCGAACCGGCCGCGAGAGAGGCTGGACGGTGGCGGCGGGCGGGCTGGACGATTGCTCGGTCAAATGACATATTCCGCCGGCATTCACGAGACCCCCGCGCGAGGGCATCCGTATGGACGTCGGTACTCATCTTTACACGTGGCTGAACGGCACGTTGCTGGGCGAGGACGCGTACGGCAACCGCTACTACGTGCACAAGAAGGGCAAGCTGCGCGACGGCCACCAGATGCGCTGGGTTCTGTACAAGGGTATGACCGAGGCCTCGAAGGTACCGCCGGACTGGCATGCATGGCTGCACCACGCATCCGACGCGCCGCTGCATGAGATCGACGCGCCGCGATTCGAGTGGCAGAAGGAGCATCTGCCGAATCTGACGGGAACCCGTTACGCCTATCGCCCTCCGGGGCACGTGCTCGAAGGCGGCCGGCGCGATCGCGCGACGGGCGACTATGAGCCCTGGACCCCGACCTGAGCGCGGTATCGTCATGCAACGATCCTTGATCGAGACCCTGATGGGGGCGGTGGTGCTGGCGGTGGCGGCATTGTTCCTGGGCTTTGCCTATTCCAGCTCCGACCTCGGGCGCGGCGGCGGGTATGAGCTGTATGCCGAGTTCTCCACGGTCGGCGGCCTGCGGGTCGGCAATGACGTGCGGATGTCCGGCATCAAGATCGGCACCGTGGTGCGCCAGGATCTGAACCCGCAGACGTTTCTCGCCCGAGTCACCTTGAGCGTCGACGATAGCGTCAAGCTGCCGGCCGACACCTCGGCGGTGATCGCCAGCGAGAGCCTGCTCGGCGGCAACTATCTCGAGTTGGCGCCCGGTGGCGACGAGGTGATGCTAAAGCCGGGCGACCGGATTCAGTACACCCAGGACGCGGTCGACCTGATCCAGATGCTCGGCAAGTTCATGTTCTCGCCGGGTCAGCAGGGTACTGGCGGGGCCGCCAGCCAATAGCCGCGCAATCGGCCAAACCCGGCCCCAGGATGGCCACACTTCCGGGCTGAAATCATCGCATGGCCGAGTCCCGTCCTTCCACGCATCGACACGCGCCCGCCGCGGTGTTCGCCCTGGCGTCGCTGCTGCTGTCGTCTTCCGCGTGGGCGCAGTCCTCGGCGCCCATCGACGAGCCCGAGTGGTTGCCGCGGCCGCTGGCGATCATGCAGGGGCTGGACAAGGTGACGGCCCGGATTTCCCGTTTTCAGGTGCCGGTGGGCGCGTCGGCCGAGTTCGGCACCTTGCGGGTGCACGTCGCCACCTGTCAGCAGCGGCCGCCGACCCTGCCGCCGGAGAGCGCCGCGTTCGTGCAGATCGACGACGCCCGCCCGGACGAGCCGCCGGCCCGGGTGTTCAGCGGCTGGATGTTCGCCTCCAGCCCGGCGCTGAACGCGCTGGAACACCCGGTCTACGACGTCTGGGTCGAGTCCTGCAGCAGCGCGACGACCGAGGACCAATCACCGGCCGCCGGGTCGAACTGAGCTGGGGTGGCGATCGCCCGTTCCAACAGCCCGCGATAAATCTCGCGCGGGATTTCCTCGGCGCCGAAGCGCTGCAGGTGGTCGGTGATGAACTGGCTGTCCAACAGGATGAAGCCGCCGGCCCGCAGCCGGGCGACCAGATGCACCAACGCCACCTTGGAGGCGTCGGTGGCGCGGCTGAACATGCTTTCGCCGAAGAATGCCCCGCCCAGCTTCACCCCGTACAACCCGCCGACCAGCGCGCCGTCACGCCAGCACTCGACCGAATGAGCGTGGCCGCGCGCGTGCAGCGCCAGATACAGCCGGCGGATTTCGGGGTTGATCCAGGTGTCGGGCCGCCGCTTGGTGGATGCGGCGCAGCCGTCGAGCGTCGCCTCGAAGTCGCGGTCGCACACCACCTCGAACGGGCGCTGGCGGACGGTCTTGCGCAGCCGGCGCGGAACATGGAACCGGTCCAGCGGAATGACGCCGCGCTTGTCCGGGTCGACGAAGAACAGACGCGGATCGTCACGGCCCTCGGCCATCGGGAACACCCCGATGGCATAAGCCTGAAGCAGCAGTTCCGGTTGCAGCTGGGCCATCGCACTCCGCTCGGCGATCGATTGGGACAAGTTTAGCAGCCAACGGCGGCGCGGAGAATGGGAACGACAATCACCGACGAGACCTATTCCCTCACCCGGCGAGGAAATCCTGTTCCAGCCAGCGGATGCTGTAGTCGCCGTTGATGAAGGCCGGGGCGGCCATCAGGCGTTGATGCAGCGGGATGGTGGTCGGCAGGCCGTCGATCACGAACTCGTCGAGCGCCCGGCGCAACCGCAGCAGGCACTCGTTGCGGTTTGAGCCGTGGACGATCAGCTTGGCGATCAGGCTGTCGTAGTGCGGCGGCACCGCGTAGCCGCTGTACAGCGCCGAGTCGACCCGCACCCCGAGGCCACCGGGGGCGTGGTAGTCGGTCACCCGGCCGGGACGCGGCTGGAAGGTCACCGGATCCTCGGCGGTGATCCGGCATTCGATGGCGTGGCCGGAGAAACTGACATCGGCCTGACGAAGCCCCAGCGGCGCGCCGGCGGCGATTTGCAGTTGCAGCCGCACCAGGTCGATGCCGGTGATCGCCTCGGTGATCGGGTGCTCGACCTGCAAGCGGGTGTTCATCTCGATGAAGAAGAACTCGCCGTTCTCGTACAGGAATTCGAAGGTGCCGAGCGAGCGGTAGCCCATCCCGGTCACCGCGTCGACCGCGACCTTGCCGATCGCCTCGCGCTCGGTGGCGTTCAGCGCCGGTGACGGCGCCTCCTCGACCACCTTCTGGTGGCGGCGCTGCACCGAACAGTCGCGCTCGCCGAAATGGACGGCGTTGCCGTGGCTGTCGCCGGCCACCTGCACCTCGATGTGGCGCGGCTGGTCGAGATAGCGCTCCATGTAGACGGCGTCGTTGCCGAAGGCGGCGGCCGATTCGCGCCGCGCCATCAGGAACGCTTCCTCCAAATTCTCCGGCGCCTCGGCCACTTTCATACCGCGCCCGCCGCCGCCGGCGGTCGCCTTGATCAGAATCGGGTAGCCAATGCGCGCGGCCTCCGCCTTGGCCTGATCCAAGGTCGAGACCGGGCCGTCCGAGCCGGGCACGCAGGGCACGCCCAACTCCCGCATGGTGCGTTTGGCGGTGATCTTGTCGCCCATCGCCTCGATATGCGCCGGGGCGGGGCCGATGAAGGCGATGCCGTGGGCCTCGACGATTTCGGCGAAGGCGGCGTTCTCCGACAGGAAGCCGACGCCGGGATGGATGGCATCGGCGCCGGTGACGGCGGCGGCCGAGACGATGGCCGGGACATTGAGATAGCTGTCGCGGGCGGCGGGCGGGCCGATGCACACGCTTTCGTCGGCCAGCCGTACATGCATGGCGTCGGCGTCGGCGGTGGAGTGCACGGCCACCGTCTTGATCCCCATCTCGCGGCAGGCGCGGTGGATGCGGAGCGCGATCTCGCCGCGGTTGGCGATCAGAACCTTCTCGAACACGGTCTGTCTCTCGGCGCCGGGACCGGTCACTCAAGCACGACGAGGGTCTGGCCGTACTCGACCGGCTGACCGTTGTCGACCGCGACGCTTTTCACCGTGCCGGAGCGCGGGGCGGCGATCGGGTTCATGGTCTTCATCGCCTCGATGATCATCAGGGTGTCGTTCTTCTTGACGACCGTTCCGGGTTGCACGAAGGGCGGCGCGCTCGGCTCGGCGGCAAGATAGACGGTGCCGACCATCGGTGACGGCACGGCTTCGCCACGGTCGACCTCGGTCAGCGCCGGGGTGACGGCCGGTGCGGAGGTAGCCGGTGCCGGCTGCGGCACGGCGACGGTGGCGGCGAGCGGCCGCGCCACCCGTATCTTGATATCACCGATCTCGTACTCGATCTCGCCCAGCCCGGTCTCGTCCAGCAAGGCCGCCAGGGTACGGATCATGTCGGTGTCCAAGTCCTTGCGCTCCTTGCTCACGCCCCGTTCTCCTCGTCGCCTGCGCCTTCGGCGCCGACCAACCGGGCCACGGCCTCCAGCGCCAACAGATAGCCATGCGCGCCGAACCCGGCGATCACGCCCGTCGCCACACCCGAGATGTAGCTGTGATGGCGGAACGCCTCGCGCTTGAACGTGTTCGACAGATGCAGCTCGATCACCGGCAACTCGCTCAACGCCAGCGCATCATGGATGGCGACCGAGGTGTGGGTGTAGGCGCCGGCGTTCAGCACGATGGCCATGTGAGTGTCGCGCGCCTGCTGGATAATGGTGACCAGCTCACCCTCGTGGTTTGATTGCCGGAAATCCACGGCCAGACCCAGCGCGTCGGCGCGGGCATGACAGGCTTCCTCGATATCGCCCAACGTGTCATGGCCATAAATCGCCGGTTCGCGCACACCGAGCATGTTGAGATTAGGTCCGTTCAGAACCAAGATATCGGGCCGGTCAGCCACGGCGCGGTCTCCCATTGCATCGGGTCGCGGTTATAGCATGGCGCCCCGACCGCACAACGTGCCGTACGCTAACAGTCGCCCACAAGCTAAGGAAATCCGCCATGGACCGCCTGAATAGCGCCGACATCGATCGCCTGGACACGGACGATCCGTTGCGTGGTTTTCGCGACCGATTCGTTTTGCCCGAGGGGGTGATCTATCTGGACGGCAACTCGCTCGGCGCCTTGCCTAGGGCGGTGCCGGAGCGGGTCAGCCGGATGCTGACCGACGAGTGGGGCCGGAATCTGATCGGCGGCTGGCTCAAGGATGGCTGGATGGACAAGCCGCTGGCGCTCGGCGACCGGTTGGCGGGGTTGATCGGTGCCGGGCCGGGCGAGGTGGCGGTGGTCGACACCACCAGCATCAACCTGTTCAAGCTGCTCTCGGCGGCGCTGGCGATGCGGCCGGACCGACGGGTAATCCTGTCCAACCCGGAGAATTTTCCCACCGACCTCTACATGGCCCAAGGGTTGATCGAGCAACTCGGCGGGCGGCACGAACTGCGGTTGGTGCCGGAGACCGGGATCGCCGGGGCGATCGACGAGGACACCGCCGTCGTCATGCTGACCGAGACCAATTTCAAGAGTGGCGCGGTGTTCGACATGGCCGCTGTCACCGCCGCCGCCCACGCCAAGGGAGCGTTGACCCTGTGGGATCTGGCGCACTCGGCCGGCGCCTTTCCGGTCGACCTGAACGCGTGCGGCGGTGATTTCGCGGTCGGTTGTTCCTATAAGTACCTGAACGCCGGGCCGGGCGGGCCGGCGTTTCTGTTCGTGGCCTCCCGGCATCAGGCGGACGCGCGGCAGCCGCTGACCGGATGGCTCGGCCATGCCGATCCGTTCGCCTTCCAGACCGACTTCCGCCCGGCCGAAGGCATCCGCCGGCATGTCTGCTCGTCGCCCGGGGTGATCGGGTTGGTGGCCTTGGAAGCCGCGCTCGACGTGATGCTGGACGCCGATATGCACGCCATCCGGCGCAAGTCGATCGCGTTGGGCGATCTGTTCATCCGGCTGGTCGAGCAGGAATGCCCGGACGCGGGGTTTCAGCTGATCTCGCCGCGCGCGGCGCACGAGACGCGGCCATGGGGACGCGGCAGCCAGGTCTCGTTCGCCCACCCGGACGGCTATGCGATCATCCAGTCCTTGATCGCGCGCGGCGTGATCGGTGATTTCCGCGATCCGGACGTGCTGCGGTTCGGTTTCACCCCGCTCTACACCCGTTTCGCCGACGTCTGGGACGCGGTGCAACAGCTGCGGGCGGTGCTGGATGCCGACGAACACCGGGATCCGACCTACGCGGTGCGCGCCGCGGTGACCTGAACGAGGCGGGTGGCTGGATCGAAACGACAAAGGCCGCGCCGGGGTGTCCGGCGCGGCCTTCGCGTTACGCCTTGCGGCGGGCGTCAGGTGCCGTTGTACATGTCGTCGGCGATCAGGCCGCCACTGATGGCGCCGAGAACCTGCATCGCCCGACGGAACAGCATGGTGCCGCTGGACATCAGGGTGTGCTGGGTCTGGCCGACCGTGGCACCGCCACCGGCCATGCCGGCGCCTTCGCCGGCCGCACCGCCGGCCACCATCGCGCTGCGGCCGCCGCCGGCCATCGCGGCGCCATCGCCGGCCGCGCCGCTGAACATCAGAGTGTTCTGGGTCTGGCCAACCGTGGTGCCGCCAGCCATGCCGGCGCTTTCGCCGGCCGCGCCGCCGGCCACCATCGCGCCGTGACGGCTGCCCGCCATTGCGGCGCCTTCGCCGGCCGCACCGCCGGCCATCATCGCGCCGCGTCCGCCGCCGGCCATCGCGGCGCCTTCACCGGCCGCACCACCGGCCATCATCGCGCCACGGCCGCCTCCGGCCATCGCGGCGCCGTCGCCGGCCGCACCACCGACCGCCATGGTGGCACCTTCGCCGGCCGCACCGCCGGCCATCATCACGCCGTGACGGCTACCCGCCATGGCGGCGCCCTCGCCAGCCGCCAAGCCGCCGCCACCCATCGCGGCGCCCTCGCCGGCCGCCATGCCGCCGGCCATCATGGTGCCGCCCTCGCCGCCGATGGCCCACAGGTAGGCCGGCAGCAGCACGCCGTCGGTGACGATCGTGGCGACGACCGCGCCGGCGACCACACCGGCGCCGACCGACAGCAGCCAGTAGCCATCCATGCCCTGCCAGCGCGAGGCGGCTTCCGCCGGAGCGGCGGTCTGGGCCAGCGCGTTCGTTGCAAGGGGGGTGGTGCTCAGCATCGACGCCAGGGCCAACGCCGCACATCCGGTTCGTACAACCTTCATGGTTCTCTCCTTGAGCAGTCGCCTTAGCCGCAATCCGACGGCTATCCGGAGAAACGACCAGTCCCGCCCAGCCATTCCCGCAAGATTCCATAATCCTATCCAACCATAATCCTATCCGACCATCGAACCAGTCCACTTTGATCGAAGTCAAATGTAAGGAAAATTCGACGTACGGTCTTAGCGAGAATTGTCGATCGGTCTACGGGCTCAACCCGCCCCGCCCTTGCCATCTTCGGAGCCGGCGCTCCCCGGCGTCGAGGCCGTCGAGCACGATCGCCTCACGGTTCAGCGCGCGCGGGGCGATCGCGTGAGAGATGTCCTCACTCTTTGCGGTCATCGCGATTACCGTCCGCCTACCCTTGCGGTCGGATAAGCGCGATTCCGGATCCTGTGCGAAAGCGTACCAGCAACGGGCGCCAAAGACGTGATATGCTAGCCATATCAAGGCGTAACGGGCGGCGGGGTCGGCCGTGCTGTCGATGCTTGCGGTGTGGTGACGAGCCGCTGTGTCCTAGGATTTCGTGAGCCGCCGGGCCTCGGCCCCTAGCTTGCTGAGCAACGCGTCGAGCTGCTCCCGCTCGGCCGGGTTCAGGTTCTCCAGCAGCGTCGCCTCGCACGACAGGGCCAGCGGCACGATCTCCCGGTATACCCCACGGCCCTTGGCGGTCATGGCGATGGTGGCGCGGCGGCGGTCGGCCGGATCGACCTGGCGGTTGACCATGCCGCTCGTGGTCAGTCGCTGGATCGCGCGGCTGACCTGGACCTTGTCCATCGCCGTGCGGCCACAGATGTCCGCCGAGGTGGCCGAGCCGAACCGGCCAAGCACGGCCAGCACCCGCCATTCCGGAATGGTGATCCCGAACCGGTCGGCGTACAGCGCGGCAATGCCTTTGGAGACCGTGTTGGACAACACCGACAGCCGGTAAGGCAGAAACCGTTCCAGCGTCAACGCTGTGCCGTCCTCCGGATCGGTTGGCTCGGGGTGGGGGCTCAGATCATCCATGGCCGGAGTGTATCGCGAACTTGCAGTTGGTTTCAAATGAAACTAAATTCCCTGACGAGACTCCGCATTCACGAGCGCCGGGCGCGGTGTGATTGCCGCCACCTGCCAAGGAGACAACTATGTCCGATGCCGCCGTCGCCCCGGTTCCCCAGGGCTCACCCGAGAACCCGATGGCCACCGACGGGTTCGAGTTCGTCGAATATACCGCCCCGAACGTCGCCGATCTGGAGACGCTGTTCACCGCCATGGGGTTCCGCGCGGTGGCCCGGCATCGGTCGAAGAACGTGACCCTGTACCGCCAGGGCGGGGTGAATTTCATCGTCAATGGTGAGCCCGACAGCTTCGCGCAGTCGTTCGCCCGGGTGCACGGCCCGTCCTGTTGCGCGATCGCTTTCCGGGTCAAGAACGCCGCCGCCGCGTTCCAGCGCGCGGTCGCCCTGGGCGCCAAGCCGTTCGAGGGCAAGGTCGGTCCGATGGAGTTGAACATCCCGGCGATCCACGGCATCGGTGACAGCCTGATCTATCTGGTCGACCGCTATGGCGACCGTACGATCTACGACGTCGATTTCGTGTCGATCGAGGGTGAGGAGCCGAGCCCCGAGGGGGTCGGGCTGACCTACATCGATCACCTGACCCACAACGTGCACCGCGGCCGGATGGATGTTTGGTCCGGGTTCTATGAGCGGCTCTTCAACTTCAAGGAGATCCGCTACTTCGACATCGAGGGCAAGTTGACCGGGCTGAAGTCGCGGGCGATGACCAGCCCGTGCGGCAAAATCCGCATTCCGATCAACGAAAGCTCCGACGACAAGAGCCAGATCCAGGAATATCTCGACGCCTACAAGGGCGAAGGCATCCAGCACATCGCCATGGGCACCGGCGACATTTACCGCTCGGTCGATGGGTTGCGCGGGCTCGGCATGGGCTTCATGGCGCCGCCGCCGGACACCTACTACGAGATGCTGGACACCCGGCTGCCGGGCCATGGCGAGGATATCGACGCGTTGAAGAGCCGGGGTATCCTGGTCGACGGCGCGCCGACCGAGGATGGCGGGCTGCTGTTGCAGATATTCACCAACACGGTGATCGGGCCGATCTTCTTCGAGCTGATCCAACGCAAGGGCGACGAAGGGTTCGGCGAGGGTAACTTCAAGGCGCTGTTCGAATCGATCGAGCAGGACCAGATCAAACGGGGAGTGTTGCAGGCATGAAAAACTATGTCCGCCTGTCCAAGGTCGAGGGCAACGCCTCGCGCCAGGCTCATACCGACTTGCCCGAGGGCACCTACGAGCGCGAGATGTCCAAGGAGGGGTTCTTCGGCCCCTCGGCGCATCTTTATCACTCCCGGCCGCCGACCGGTTGGGTCGATTGGGAGGGGCCGCTGCGGCCGCGCGCCTTCGATTTGAACAAGCTGAACTACCGGCCGAATTCACCGTTCGAGGCGGCGGCGGTGCTGCACAACAACAACGTCAAGCTGCGCTTTTGGCGGGCGTCGGGGGCGATGGAGCGGCTGGCGCGCAACGGCGACGGCGACGAGCTGTTGTTCGTCCATGACGGGTCGGGGCAGTTGTTCTGCGACTTCGGCCGGCTCGACCTGCGGGCCGGCGACTACGTCATGCTGCCGCGCGGCACCATGTGGCGCACCGAATTCGACGGTGATGCCGATCTGCTGCTGATCGAGGCGACCAACGGCTCCTACCAATTGCCCGACAAGGGGCTGGTCGGCAATCACGCGATCTTCGATCCGGCGATGCTCGACACCCCGGTGATGGATGACGCGTTCCGCGCCCAGCAGACCCCCATGGGCCGGGAGGACACCACTCGCGTCGACATCAAACGGCGCGACACCATCTCCACCGTGACCTATCCTTACAACCCGCTGGACGCGGTCGGCTGGAAGGGCGATCTGATGCCGGTCAAGATCAACGTCGAGGATTTCCGGCCGTTGATGAGCCACCGCTACCACCTGCCGCCGTCGGCCCATACTACCTTCGTCGCCCCCCGCTTCGTGGTCTGCACCTTCTGCCCGCGGCCGATGGAGATGGACCCCGGCGCGCTCAAGGTGCCGTTCTTCCACAACAACGACGACTACGACGAGGTGCTGTTCTACCACCGCGGTGATTTCTTCAGCCGCGACAACATCGACCGGGGGATGATCACCTTCCACCCTTGCGGCTTCACCCACGGCCCGCATCCCAAGGCGCTTCAGGGCATGCTCATCCCGAAGAAGACCGAGACCGACGAATACGCCGTCATGCTCGATACCCGCGACGCGCTGGAGGTTGGAGCGCTTCCCGAGGGAATTGAGAACCACGGATACGTAAACTCGTGGATGCCGAAAAAGGCCGCGGCGGAGTAGCTCACAGGCATTTGCGTCTTTTGATTGCGGTACAAACGAATCTATCGTTATCTCGGATGCTATCGGGGGCCTTGGCTTACTAAAAAGGCGTGCGGGAGAGCGAGATGATTAAGGGGATGCGGGGCGTTATATTCGCGGTTTTGGCGGTCGCGTTATTAGCTGGGTGTGCAAGCGGAGCAAACACCGGTGCCATGATTGTGCCGGGTGTCTTGAACGACGCACCGAACGCCAAACTGGCTGGTAAAATGGCGGTGGGTATGATCGTTGGCGGACAGGAAACCAGCCCGCTCTGGATATCCCAAGTCGACAACGGCGCCTTTCGTGGTGCACTTGAAGAGAGTTTGCGTGGTCACGGATATCTTGCCTCCGATCAGGCGCAGACGGTCTATGTGATTGACGCGTATTTGAAGGAGTTGGCCCAACCGTTTTTTGGTTTTGACTTTACCGTCCGATCCGCCGTCGATTATTCGGTGGCTGGTGGAGGGAATAAGCGAACCATACCGGTGATCGCAACCGGTACCGCAACGATGAGCGATGCCTTCTTAGGTGCGGAACGGCTACGCCTCGCCAACGAGAAATCGATCCAGGAAAACATCCAGCAACTCCTTCGTGAGCTGAAACGCTATTAGCGGATCTTGGTTTGCCGCCGAGGTAGCGGCTGGGCGTTGCCTCGTGGCATGGTTAAGGTTGTGAATTCGGAGTGAATTCGAGGAACAAACGCCATGCTCGACGCTACCACCATTGACGCTTTCCGTCGCGATGGCGCGGTGAAGCTCACCGGTGTGTTCGGCCCGGAATGGATCGCCGCCTTGCGCGACGGGGTGGCGCGCAACATGGCCGAGCCGGGCAGCTACGCCAAGGGCTACACCGCCGAGGGCAAGCCGGGATTGTTCTTCGGCGACTACTGCAATTGGCGGCGTATTCCCGAGTACGAGGATTTCCTGAAGAACTCGCCCGCCCCGGACCTTGCTGGCGCGCTGATGGGCTCGGAGACCGTGGTGCTGTTCCACGAGCATGTGCTGGTCAAGGAACCGGCGACTGCGGAGCGCACACCCTGGCACCACGACCAGCCGTATTACTGTGTCGAGGGAACGCAGACCTGCTCGCTGTGGATTCCGCTGGATGCGGTGCCGCGCCAGACCTGTGTCGAGTTCGTCGCCGGCTCCCACGCCTGGGGCAAGCGGTTCATGCCGACCAAGTTCAAGGGCGAGGCCTACGATCGCGCCGATGACAATCTCGAACCGCTGCCCGATATCGAGGCGGCGCGAGACGACTACAGCATCCTCGGCTGGGACATGGAACCGGGAGACGCCATCGCGTTCTCGTTCCTGACGGTCCACGGCGCGCCGGGGAACCTGCAATCCGCCGCCCGCCGCCGCGCCTTCGCCGCGCGCTATTGCGGTGGCGACGTGGTCTATGTGAGGCGCCAGGGTGAGGTCTCGCCGCCGTTTCCGGATGTGCGCCTGAGCCACGGCGATCCCTTGCGCGGCGAGGAATTTCCGGTGGTGCGGGGGTAACTCCCGGTATCGACGTCACGGCCCGTTCGCTATACTCGGCGTCCGCCCCATCGCATGGCGGGGCACACGTTCTCGGGGCGGGGTGAAAGTCCCCACCGGCGGTGATGGCGTCCGTTGCCAAAGCCCGCGAGCGCTCATCGGCTCATGGCCGGTGGGGTCAGCAGATCCGGTGCGACTCCGGAGCCGACGGTTACAGTCCGGATGAAAGAGAACGGAGGAGCGGTAAATCACCGGCAGGCGGTGATGTCGCTGTTTCGTACGCCCTGATTCTGGTCTCTGACCCTACAGGAGGTATCCATGAATCAGAACTCCGACACCCACCATCCCCGTCTCTGTATCGCCTTTGTGCAAGCCCGGTGGCATTCGGACATCGTCGATGAATGCCGTTTGGCTTTTGTAGAGGGGATTGAGCGGGCGACCGACGGTTCCGCCGTGGTCGAGGTTTTCGACGTGCCGGGCGCGTTCGA
The DNA here is from genome assembly GCA_013203465.1 of Alphaproteobacteria bacterium. Taxonomy (GTDB): domain Bacteria; phylum Pseudomonadota; class Alphaproteobacteria; order Thalassobaculales; family Thalassobaculaceae; genus JABMNR01. The sequence continues at coordinate 12,650 of JABMNR010000091.1, read as the reverse complement.
AATCCCCCTGATGGCACGAACCCTGGCGAAGACCGGCAAGTACGATGCCGTTGTCGGCTCGGCGTTCGTCGTCGACGGCGGAATTTATCGTCACGACTTTGTCGCCGAGACCGTCCTGTCCGGCTTGATGCAGGCGCAGATGGACACGGATGTTCCGGTCCTCTCGGCGGTGCTGACCCCGCATCAGTTCCAAGAAACCGAGGAGCACAAGCGCTTCTTCCTGGAGCACTTCAAGGTCAAGGGACGGGAGGCCGCGGCCGCGTGTTTGTCGATCCTCGACCTGCGACGCAGCGTGGCGGCGGCGGCGTGATGCTGTCCGGCCGGTGCGCCCGGTGCGAGATCGGAACGCTTCGCTCCCAACCCTCGGTGATCCGTACGATCATGGCATGCGTCCGTCTTCGAACGAGACAAGGCGCGGTCGGACAGACTAGCCTTGAGGTCCGCGCCCCGGCAACGTAGGAGGCTGGTTATGTCTCTCACTCTCCACGGCTATTTCCGGTCCTCCGCCGCCTACCGGGTGCGGATCGCGCTGAACCTCAAGGGGTTGAGCTACGAGCAGGCGTCGGTGCATTTGCGCAAGGGCGAGCAGAGGAAGCCGGCGTTCCTGGCCTTGAACCCCCAAGGCATGGTGCCGGCGCTGATCGACGGCGAGGCGGTGCTTACTCAGTCACCGGCGATCCTGGAGTATCTCGACGAGGTCTATCCCGACACGCCGCCGCTGCTGCCGGCCGACCCGCTGGGCCGGGCGCGGGTGCGGGCGTTGGCGGCGGTGGTCGCCTGCGACATCCACCCGCTGAACAATCTGCGGGTGCTGAAATATCTAACCGGCCCGATGGGGCAGAGCCAGGAGACCATGGCGGGCTGGTACAATCACTGGATCGCCGAGGGCTTCGGTGCGCTGGAAACCATGCTGTCCGGCGATGCGGCCACCGGCCGGTTCTGCCATGGCGACGCACCCACCTTGGCCGATGTTTGTTTGGCGCCGCAGGTGTTCAACAGCTTCCGCCACGCTCTCGACCTGACCCCATACCCGACCATCCAGCGATTGTGGGAGGGCTATCAAGACCATCCCGCCTTCGCCGCCGCCCATCCCGCCAAACAGCCGGACGCCGAGTAACGTGGCGGCCGATGACGGGTCGTCTTTTCCGCCGGAACGCCGCCGCGCCTTGCGCCGCGCGCTTGTGCTGCTGGGGCTGTTCTTTGTGTTCGTGCAGGTCAACCGTTCGGGCGGCGGGGTGCTGGCCAACTATCTCGGTGCCGAGCGGGGACTGAGTTCGACCGACCTCGGTCTGGTGATGGGGGCGATGTTTTTTGCCTCGGCGGCGGTGCAGTTGCCGACCGGCCTGCTGTTCGACCGTTATGGCGCCACGCGCACCCTGGTCGGCCTGGGGCTGGTGTCGCTGGTGGGGATCGTGCTGTTCGCACTGGCCGAGACCACCACGGGCTTCGTCGCGGGCCGGGTGCTGATCGGGTTCGGCCATGGCGGGGTGATCACGGCGGTGTACCTGATCGCCATGGGCTGGGCACCGCCCGACCGGGTGGCGCAGGCGACCGCCGGGCTGGTCGGCATTGCCGGCGGCACCGGCGCGGTGTTGGCGACGACCCCGCTGGCCGTGGCGCTGGAGCATTTTGGCCTGTCGGTCACCTTCCTCGGACTTGCCGCCGCGACGGCGGTCCTGACCGTGGTGATCGCCGTGTTGGTGCGCGACCGGCCGGCGGCCACCGCGAGCGAACCGGTCAGACCGGCCGAAAGCTTCGCTGAATCCATGCGCGGGCTGGCGGAGGTGATCACCATGCCGGAGCTGCGGCGGATATTCGCCATGGGGGTCTGCTTCACCGCCCCCTTCATGACCGTCGGCGGGCTCTGGGCCGGCCCATATTTCCGTGATCTTCAGGGTTTGTCGGCGGAAAGCGCGTCGCTGGCGCTGTTGGTGATGATGGTGGCGCTGCACGTCGGGACCTTCGCTTACGGTCCCTTGGAGCGTTGGGCACGCTCGCGCAAGCGTTTGATACTGATCGGCGTGGCGATCGAGGTGCTGTGTCTGGGTGTGCTGGTCGTTTGGCCGACGGCGCCGCTGGCGGTGGCGGGGGCGTTGTTGTTCCTGTTCGGCTGTGCGGCGCCGTTCTATGTGGTGCTGGCCAGCCATGCCCGCGCCTTCGTGCCGTCGCATCGGGTCGGCCGGGCGCTCACCAGCATCAACCTCGCCGGGCTGACCGGTGTGTTCGTGCTGCAGATCGCCACCGGCGCGGTGATCGACGCGGTGGCGGTGGCCGGCGGCGCGCCGGAAACCGGCTATCGCCTGGTGTTCGCGACGATCGTCGTCGTTCTGCTGTTGGCGGCGTGGGCCTATGCCGGTCAGCCGGAAAAGCCGCGCGAGACGGTGTAGTGCCCGCGTTTATCCGCCTTGCCGGACCTTGGCGACCAGCTCGACCATCTGCTCCTGGCTGATGGCGCCGGGGATCAGACGCTCGCCGATGGTGAAGGCCGGCGTGCCCTGGATTTGCAGTGCCTGGGCGAGTTGATAGGTCTTTTGGATCTGCGCCTGGATCGCTGGGCTAGCCATGTCCGCCTTGAGGATGTCGAGGTCGAGCCCTGCTTCGCGGGCGACCTGATAGATCGCACCCTCGGTCAACCGACCGCGCAGCCGCATCAGATCGAGGTGAAACACGTCGTACTTGCCTTGCTTCGCGGCCGCCAACGAGGCCCGCGCCGCCACTTGCGAGGCCGGGCCAAGGATCGGAAACTCCTTGAGCACCAGCCGGATGTTGCCATCCTTGGCCACCAGCTCCATCAGCGGCTCCATGACCGATTTGCAGTAGCCGCATTGGTAGTCGAAGAACTCGACGATGGTCACGTCGCCGTCGGGGTTGCCGATCGTCGGATCGCCGGGATCGCGCTCCAAGGCGGCGCGTTGAGCCGCCATCGCCTCGCGGATCGCCTGTTGCTGCTCGGCCTGCTGACGCGCCTCCATGATCGACAGCGATTCCAGAATGATCTCCGGATGCTGCAGAATTTAGTCGCGGACCAGCGCCTCGACCGCTTGCTTCTGCGCCGGGTTCAGCGCTTCCTGCGCCCTGGCCGGAGTTGGTGCCCAGGCCCAGGCGGCGAGCAGCAGCGGCACCAGGGCGGAGGCAAACAATCGACGGGTCTTCATGATGGGGTTCTCCATTCGGCCGGACGCCGATCTTACACTAATTACGGCCGACGCGTTCGCGCTTGGCTTGTTCTTCGATGTCGAGCGCGCGCAACGCCGCCGGTGAACCGGCGGGCATCTGGGCCTGGGCGCGCTTGGCTTGCTGCTCGGCATCGCGCCAGCGGCCGGCGCGCATGGCCTGTTCGGCCAGCGCCAGCGCTGACTCGCCGAACCGGCCGTTGCGGCCAAGCGCAATGGCGAGCTGGTGCCAGGCAAAACCCCATTCGACCTCGGTCTTGATCGCGGTTTCCAGATACACCAGCGCCTGGGCGTCGGCGTCCGGTTGATTGAGCGCCAACAGCGCCTGTCCCAGCGCCACCTGTATCTGTCCTGCTTTGGGTGCCAGCTCCTGGGCGCGGCGATACGGCGCAACGGCGTCCGCCGCGAAGCCGCTTTCAAACAGGATTTGGCCTTCGAGTTCGTGGAAATACGGATCGTCCGGATAGTCGGCGATCAGACCACGCACGATCGCCAGCGCCTTGGGCATATCCGGTAGTTCGTAATAGGCGATCGCCTGGGCGTAGCGCGCCGGCACGCTGGTGTCGTCGCTTGGGTATTTGCGGAAGGTTTGCGAGGGAGCCTTCAGAAACGCGTACAGCTTGGCGACCATGCGGTCGTGCCGCCGCACCAATTCGGGATCGGGCGGGGCGTCTTTGAGGCGCGAGCGCGCGAGATGCGCCTCGACGCTGTCGACCCGGTAGCGGGTCAACGGGTGGGTGTTGAGGTAGGCTGGCCGCCGGGACGACGACAACAGCTCCTGAGAACTCAAGGTTTCCAGGAAGCTCGCCAACCCAGCCGCCGATTGGTCGGTCTGGTCGAGATAGCGCAGCGCCGCCTGGTCGGCCGCCGATTCCTGGGTGCGGCTATACTCCAGGAACGAGCGTTGGGCGACACTCTGGCCGCCGAGCGCGACTGCCGCCGCCGCTCCTGGCTGCCCGCTGGCGACCGCCGCCGCCGCGCCCAGGACCAGGGCGATAAGCGCCGATTTCGAAGCCGAGCGCACCGCGTCGGAGGTGCGGGCCAGATGGCCGCCGGCGATGTGTCCGGTCTCATGGGCGATCACCCCAATGAGCTCCAGCGGACCCTTGGTGCTCAACAGCAGGCCGGTGTGCAGGAACAGGTTCTGGCCACCGGCGACGAACGCGTTCAATACATCGTCCTTGACGATGTAGATGTCGACCGCGCGTGGATTGAGCCCCGCCGCCTGGAACAGTGGCGTCGCGAAATCCCGGATGGTAGCTTCGATCTCGGCGTCGCGGATCAACTCGCGCCGCTGCGCCTCCGCCGGTGAGGTGCCCGTGACCATCACCGTCAGCGCGATCACATTCGCCAGGACCGATCGGAAAATTCGCCGCATGCCCTTCCTCGCCCAACTGTTTGCCGCCCGGCCCGTCGCGGGAGCAGCTTATCGCTCGACCCGCCGCCCGCCTACCGTCTCATTCGCGCAGCGCCGCGTGACCGCGCGGGTGTCTCTGCTTGCCGTCGCGTTAGCATTAAGTGGGTGCGCGGCCGACACATTCGAGGTTCCCGAAGGCTTTTTTGGGGCAATCGTCGCTGACGAGCCGCGCGCCGCCCTGGTGGCGCGCGATGTGTTGGTCGACGGCGGTACGGCCGCCGACGCGGCGGTGTCGCTGTATTTCACCCTGGCGGCGACCCTGCCATCCTCGGCCGGTCTGGCGGCCACCGGCTCATGCTTGGTGTTCGATCCCGGAACCAAGGCGTTCGAGCGGCTGACCTTCTACCCGGAACCGGCGGCGGATCAAGGCCCGACCGTGGCCTTGCCGACGGGGCCGCGCGCGATGTTCGCGCTGCACGCTCGGCATGGTGTCTCGCCGTTCGAGGAATTGATGGTCCAGGGCGAGCGTCTCGCCCGCTTTGGCGAGCAGGTCAGCCGAGCGCTGGCCCATGATCTGGCCGCCGACGGTGGCGTGCTGGCGCGTGACCGTGAGACGGCGGCTTTGTTCGTGCCGCCCAGCCGGCCGTTGCGTCAGGGTGATGTGCTGGTTCAGGTCGAGTTGTCGGCGACCCTGGCACGATTGCGCCGCGAGGGTGTAGGCGCGTTGTATTCTGGACCTCTCGCCGCGTCTCTGGTGGAGTCGGCGGCGCGCGCGGGCTATCGCATCGATCCCGAGCGGCTGCGGAAGGCATTGCCAAACCGGGTGCCGGTTCAGGGTGCTGTCGAGCATGACAATCACCTTTGGGCGATCGCCGCCCCGACGGCGAGCGACACGCGGCTGGCGGAAACCGCGATGGCGCTCATTCTGGATGGGGCGGGGTGGAGCGATGGCGACCGGGCGACCCGGTTGCATCTGTTGGCCGAGGCGATGAATCGGGCGGTTGCGTCGAGCGGCAATGCGGCGGTGCCGGTGATTGACGAGGCGGCCGAGCGCGCCATGGCCGGCTATGATTCGAACCGGCGAGGGCTAAGCGCCTCGACCCAGCGCCTCGCCGCCGCACTCGGCCGGGAGGCGACGGAACGGTCCGGGGCGACGGCGTTCTTCGCGGTCGACCGACGCGGCATGGCGGTGACCTGCGCGATCGGCCTTGGTGCGCCGTTCGGTACCGGACGCCTGGCGCCGGGTCTTGGGGTTCTGTTGGCTCCAGCCGTGCAGGAGAGCGGCGAGGGGCCGGGTGCGTTCGGCATGTTGGTCGCCAACATCAACACCGGCCAGACCCAAATGGCGGCGGCGGCCTCCGGCGGGCGGGCGGCGTTGTCGACGGTGCTGTCGGCGCCGCTCGACCACTGGGAGTTGGCCGAGGTCGTCGACGTCGCGGCCGAGGCACCGCGCGCGCACTATGCCGGTGGGGCCGATCTCCTCATGGTGGAACCGGGGATTTCCGCGGCGGTTCGGGAGGATCTGGCGCGCCGCGGCTACCGCCTGCGGGAGACCGCGACCATCGGCCGTGTCGGCCTGTTCCGCTGCGCCGAGGGTATTCCCCGACGGGAATTGCGCTGCACCGCCTCTGGCGATCCTCGGTCGCGTGGCTTGTTGCTGTACGAAAAGGGCGGGTGACCGGTGCGGCCGTCCAAACGCGGGCAGGTCTCGCCCTTCATTGTCATGGATGTCATGTCGGCGGCCGCGGCGCGCGAGGCGGCGGGTGGCGAGGTGTTGCATCTCGAAGTCGGACAACCATCGACCCCGGCGCCCAGCGGTGTCCTGGCGGCCGCCCGCGCGGCGTTGGACAGCGATCGGATCGGCTACACCCTGGCGCTCGGCATCCCGAGCCTGCGCGCCCGTATCGCCCGGCATTACCAGGACTGGTACGGTGTCGAGGTGGCGGTCGACCGGATTTGCGTGACCACGGGGTCGTCCGCCGGGTTCCAGCTCGCCTTCCTTGCGGCGTTCGAGGCGGGAGACCGTGTGGCGCTCGCCTCACCGGGGTATCCGGCTTATCGCAACATCCTGTCGGCCTTGGGCATCGAGGTGGTCGACCTGCCAACCGAACGGGCGGACCGTTATCAGCCGACGGTGGCCCGGCTGGAGGCGGCGGGCAGGCTGGACGGGGTCATCGTGGCCAGCCCGTCGAACCCGACCGGTACCATGCTCGACACCGCCGCCATGGCCGGGTTGGCGGGGTGGTGCCGGACGAACGGCATCCGTCTGATTTCCGACGAGATCTATCACGGCATCGGCTACGGTATGCGGCCGGTCTCGGCGTTGGAGGCTGATCCGGACGCCCTGGTGATCAGCAGTTTTTCGAAATACTTCTCGATGACCGGCTGGCGCGTCGGCTGGATGGTGGTGCCGGAGGATCTGCTGCGGTCGGTCGAATGCCTGGCGCAGAATTTCTTCATCTCGGCGCCGACCCTGTCGCAAATCGCCGCGGCCGCCGCCTTCGACTGCACGGAGGAGTTGGAGGCCAACGTCGCGCGTTATGCCGCCAACAGGGAGGTGCTGCTGCGCGAATTGCCAAAGGCTGGGCTCGATGACCTGGCTCCGGCCGATGGCGCCTTCTATGTCTATGCCAACGTCGCCGCCCACACCAACGACAGCGTTGAGTTTTGCCGCCGCCTACTGGCCGATACCGGTGTCGCCTGCACTCCGGGCATTGATTTCGATCCTGGGCGGGGGCACGCGACGGTGCGCTTCTCCTTCGCCGGTGCGACCGAGGACATGGAGGAGGCTTGCCGCCGGCTGAGCGACTGGCTGGGGTAGACGGAAGGCGTCGTCAGGCAAGAGAAAGCCCGGCCGTTTGTTTGGCCGGGCTCTGTTCATGTTAAGCTGGTAGGCGGAGTCAGCGGCGCCACCAACCCTTGCGCGGCTTTTCGGTCGGCCGGTCGATCGTCTCCACCTGGGTCGCTGGACCAACGTCGCCGCCCGATGGCTCAGCGTCCGGGGCGGCATGCTCCATGGGCACGCTGGTTTCGTCCCGGCCGGTCTCGCCGCTGATCGGCACATCGTCGGCATCAGGGGCGTCCGTCACCTCCGGCACCCCCGCTTCCTGGGCGGCCTCGGTCGGCACCTCCGGCACCTCCGCTTCCTGGGCGGCCTCGGTCGGCGCCTCCGGCACCCCCGCTTCCTGGGCGGCCTCGGTCGGCACCTCCGCCACCTCCGCTTCTTGAGCGGCTGCGGCGGCGTCCGCCGCGATCTCGGCTTTGGTGCGACGTCGGGCGCGGCGCGGCTTGGCCGGTTTCTTCTCCGCCAGGTCAGCGGCTTTCGTCGCAGGCTTGGTGACGGGTTCGGCCTCGGACGTCACCGCTTCGAGGGAGGTTGCGGCCGCCGCTGCTGGCAGCGGTTCAACCGCGTCAGCGTCGGTCAATCCCGCACTCTCGTCCGTGGCGGCGGTGTCCGAGTTTTCGTTGGCGGGGGCAACCGCGTCCTCGTCACCCTCGATCCGATCCTGACCCTCACCCTCGCGTGTCTTGCCGCGCGACCGCCGCCGGCCGCCACGCCGACCCCGGCGGCGGCGCTTCTTCGCCTCGCCGTCCTCACTCTCGTCGTCGCCGTCGGCGCGGTTCTCGTCGCCGTCGGCCGCGTCCGCATCGCTGTCTTCGGCGTTCTCGGTTTCGGTTTCGGTCTCGACGGCACGGTTTTCCTCACGGCTACGGCCGCCGCGCCGGCGCCGCCGTGGCCGTCCCCGTTCCCGGCGCTCGTCCTCGGTGCTCTCCTCGGCGATCGGTTCGTCATCGACGTCCTCGATCTCGTCAACCTCATCCACCTCGATGGTGATGGCATCGGCGCTGGCGGCGGCCTCGAAGGCGGCCCGCTCCTCGGCGGTCTTCGGTTGTCGCCGTTCCAGCCGGTGATCCGGCGGCACCAGCGTGTCGTCCTGCTCCAGGAGCACGGTGAAGCCGTAGCGTGCCTCGATTTCGGCGAGCCGGTCGCGCTTGCGGTTGAGGATGTACAGCGCGACCTTCGCCGGCACATGGACGGCGATCTCGGCGGCGCGGTTGCGCAGGCCCTCTTCCTCGATGACCCGCAGGACGTGAAGCGCCGTCGAATCGAACGACCGGATGTAGCCGGAGCCCTTGCAGTGCGGGCATATCTGGGTGCTGGCCTCGGCCAGAGACGGCCGCAGCCGCTGTCGCGACAGCTCCATCAGACCGAAATGGCTGATCCGGCCGATCTGGATGCGCGCCCGGTCGGACTTCATCGCCTCCTTCATACGGCGCTCGACCGCGTGTTGGTTGCGGCTCTCGTCCATATCGATAAAGTCGATCACGATCAGCCCGGCCAGGTCACGCAGACGCAATTGCCGGGCAATCTCTTCGGCCGCCTCCAGGTTGGTCCTGAGCGCGGTCTCCTCGATGTTGCGCGCACCGGTGGCGCGGCCGGAGTTGACGTCGATCGCGACCAGCGCCTCGGTCTGGTTCAGCACGATGTAGCTACCGGACTTCAGTTCGACCGTGTTGCTGTGGATGGCGTCGAGCTGGCTCTCCACCTGGAAACGGTGCAACAGCGGAACGTGGGTATCCTTGTAGCGCTTAACCCGCTTGGCGTGGCTTGGGATCAGCGTCTTCATGAAGTCCTTGGCGGCCCGATAGCTCTCCTCGCCGTCGACCAGCACCTCGTCAAGATCGCTGGTGTAGAGGTCGCGGATCGAGCGCTTTATGAGATTGGCTTCCTCATAGATCAGACACGGCGCCGTGGAGTTCAGGGTGGTCTCGCGGATGTCGTTCCACAGCCGCAGAAGATACTCGTAGTCACGCTTGATCTCGACCTTGGTGCGCTGCGAGCCCGCGGTGCGGACGATGACCGCCATGCCCTCCGGCACGTCCAGTCCGCCGACCACCTGCTTTAGGCGTTTGCGGTCGCCGACGTGGGTGATCTTGCGGCTCACCCCGCCGCCGCGCGCGGTGTTCGGCATTAGCACGCAATACCGGCCGGCCAGCGACAAGTAGGTGGTCAGCGCCGCACCCTTGTTGCCGCGCTCCTCTTTGACGACCTGCACCAGCATGATTTGCCGGCGGACGACCACCTCTTGGATCTTGTAGCGCCGGTTGGTCGGCTTGCGCTTACGGCGCACCTCCTCGATGGCGTCACCGCCCACGGTCTCGGGCTTGGCCTTCGTCGGCCGGTTTTCCCCGTCCGTGTCTTCTCCGTCCGCGTCTTCCTCATCGCCGGCGTCGGTCGCGGCGGCGTGCTGGTCGTCCTCGGCGGGCTCACCGTCTACCGTATCGTCGCCGCGAGCCTCGGCGTCCGGTTGGTCGTCTTGATCGCTGTCGTCTTGGTCGTCACCCTCATCGTCGTCTTCCTCGCTGGCAAAGGCTCTTTCCTCGGCGAGCAGGGCCTCCCGGTCCTCGACTGGAATACGGTAGTAGTCGGGGTGAATTTCCGAGAACGCCAGGAAGCCATGCCGGTTGCCGCCGTATTCGACGAATGCGGCCTGCAACGAGGGTTCCACCCGGGTAACCCGGGCGAGGTAGATGTTACCTTTGAGTTGCTTCTTGGAAGCGGCTTCGAGGTCGAAGTCCTCGAGCCGGGTGCCGTCGATCACCACGACCCGGGTTTCTTCCGGGTGGGTGGCATCGATAAGCATGCGTTTGGTCATGATCGAATATCTCCTGGGCGCGCCGGAACCGCGAAGACCACATGAAAGGGTCATGGCGGTTGTACGCGGCGGCGCGAAGTCGCGCGGCCACGGGCGCCGGTCTAACTATGTACCCAGCCGAGGGCCGGGCGATGTCCGGGGTGGGCGCGTCGAACCGGGCGCCACGATCGTTTGGAATCGTGGCCGTCAGATTCGGCGTGGGCGACGACATCAATATCGCCGCCGTCCCGGTATGGGGTGCAGGTCTCACGTCGGTTGGTCCTGCGTGGGAGCGAAGGCCAACGCCTCCGGTCCGGAAACAAATGTTCGGTCTTGTCCTCTCCCGATCGGTAGGCTGCCGGGCGCGCATCGAGACGCGCGTCGATGAGGACATCGTCAACATACTGTTCCATGTGCTTACGAACAATGTTTTCTTTCTCTGGACCGCGCGTTGGCTTCCGCTGCTTGATGTCACACGGTTTCGTTGACGGTTGGCTCGAAGGATGGCTGGTAATTTAATGAAAATGAACCGCTTTCATTGCATGGCGCCGACGCCGACGTTATGCTGGCGCTCTTGATTCGCGCGAAGGGGTTCGAGGTGCGGACAACCCGATGGGTCATGGCGGCGGCGGTCGCGTTGTTGGTGGTGATGGTTGGCTCGGCCGCACGGGCGGAGCCGGACGGCCGAGTCTTCAACATTCGCGTCGGACAGCATCCGGACAAAACCAGGGTGGTGCTCGACCTGTCGCGCGATATCGACTTTTTCGTCTTTCTATTGCCCGACCCCTACCGCATCGTCGTCGACCTGCCGGAATTGGCGTTTGAGTTGCCGGCCAACGCCCGCTCCCGCCCGGTTGGGCGCATCTCCGGCTGGCGCCATGGTTTGTTCGAACAAGGCACCTCGCGTCTAGTGATCGACGCGACGGAACCCATGACCGTTAAGGCAGCTTTCGTGTTGCCGCCCTCCGGCACGCAGGGGCATCGCCTGGTGTTGGATCTGGTTGATACCGACCGGCCCCGCTTCATCTCGGCGTCGAACCAGTCGGTCAAGAAACGGGTGGCCTTGCGGGCGCCGCGTCTTCAAGAGCCGCCGGCCGCCTCACCGCCGGAACGGACAGCGGGTGATCGCAAGGTCGTGGTGATCGACCCGGGTCATGGCGGCGTCGATCCGGGGGCCCTTGGCCCGAACCAATACGAGAAGGCGATTGTGCTGGCCACCGCCAAGGCGCTGAAGCGGGAGCTGGAAAAGACCGGCCGCTACACGGTTGTCATGACCCGTGATCGCGATATTTTCGTGCGACTGCGCGAGCGCGTGGCGATCGCTCGCGGATCCAACGCCGATCTGTTCGTTTCCTTGCACGCCGACACTATCGATGACCGGTCGTTGCGCGGTTTGTCGGTGTACACGCTGTCGGAAACCGCCTCCGACACCGAGGCCGAGCTGCTGGCTACGCATGCGAACAAATCCGACATCATCGCCGGAATGGATTTCTCGAACGAGCCGCCGGAGGTGACCAACATCCTGATCGATTTGGCGCAGCGGCGAACCAAGAACCTGTCGGTGCGGTTGGCGGGTTATGTGGTCGATGAGATGGAACGCGAGACCAAGCTGTTGGGTCGGGCGCACCGGTTCGCCGGTTTCGCGGTGCTGAAGGCGCCGGACGTTCCCTCGATCCTGATCGAGTTGGGTTTCCTGTCGAACAAGACCGACGCCCGGACCCTGAGCGATCCGAAGCATCAAGCCAGGATCGCCTGGGGCATCGCCCGGTCGATCGACCGCTATTTCCAAGGCGTGCAGTCGGCGTTTCGATGACCGTCACACCTGTGGAGAGCGACCACGATCACGCCACATTGCCGCGTTAAACCACTCAACCATGGGCGTGTCCGGTTCGATCGCCTCTGCTAGATTGGAGGACGAGCCGGTCGAAGGATCAGGGAGAAAGAACGCGGAATGCGCTGGCTGCTCGGGTTTCTGATGGTGTTTATCGTCGGCGCCGTGTCGGCGGCGGGGGCGGTACTGTACGGCTTCTACTATTTCGGCCGAGGCCTGCCGGACTATCAGTATCTGGCTGACTACGAACCGCCGGTGGTGACCCGGGTGCACGCTGGCGACGGCCGGCTGTTGGCCGAATACGCCAAGAGCAAACGGGTGTTCGTGCCGATCGAGGCGATCCCCAAGCGGGTGGTCAAGGCGTTCCTGGCGGCCGAAGACAAGGATTTCTACTCCCATCGCGGGGTCGACTTCGTCAGTTTGGCGTCCGCCGTGGTCATCAACATCAAAAACTACGGCACTGGGCGCCGGCCGGTAGGCGCGTCGACCATCACCCAGCAGGTGGCGAAGAACTTCCTGCTGACCAACGAGGTGTCGGTCGAGCGCAAGGCCAAGGAGGCGATCCTGGCCTTCCGTATGGAACGCGCCTTTTCCAAGGACCGGATTCTGGAGCTGTACCTAAACGAGATTTACCTTGGCCAGGGGTCCTACGG
>JABMNR010000224.1 GCA_013203465.1 Alphaproteobacteria bacterium | reverse complement strand
TTTAAGTCCCTTGTGTCTACCAATTCCACCACCCGGGCCAAACGGTAATAATTACGAATTAGATAGTATAGATTGGCTCAAAACAATTCCTAATTCGTAATTGAAGATTCCTAATTTTCAAGAGGCGTGGGTCGGATTCGAACCGGCGAATGATGGTTTTGCAAACCACTCCCTTAGACCAACTTGGGCACCACGCCATATAAAAGCGAGCCAATATAGTTTCACATTGATATCAGGTCAACCATAGCATACAGCTCCCCACAAAAAAAGAAAAGGCCGATCAAATGACCGGCCTTAAGATAGTGCAGTTTTGCGGAGTGTTTAGTACATGCCACCCATACCGCCCATACCACCCATACCTGGATCCATTCCTGGACCACCAGCAGCAGGTTCAGGTTTGTCAGTAATAGCACATTCGGTTGTAAGTAAGAGTCCGGCAATGGAAGCTGCATTCTCAAGTGCAATACGAGCCACCTTTGTTGGATCAAGGATACCAGCCTTTAAAAGATGCTTGAAATCTTCAGCACGGGCATCAAAACCAAAATCATCTTTGCCTTCTTTAACTTTCTGAACAACAATTGAATCTTCCCAACCGGCATTCTTTGAGATCTGACGGATAGGCTCTTCAAGCGAGCGACGCAGAATATCAACACCCAGTTGTTGATCACCTTCTAATTTGAGATCCAGAGCTTGTGCCGCACGAAGCAGAGCCACACCACCACCAGGAATGATTCCCTCAGCGATTGCAGCGCGGGTTGCATGTAATGCATCCTCCACGCGGGCTTTCTTCTCTTTCATCTCAATTTCAGTGGCAGCACCAACATTCAATACGGCTACACCACCAGCCAATTTGGCCAGACGTTCCTGAAGTTTTTCACGATCATAATCAGAAGTTGTATTTTCGACCTGGACTTTAATCTCATTGATGCGGGCAGTCAGTTTTGCTTTTTCACCAGCACCGTCAACAATGGTTGTATTGTCTTTGTCAATGATAATGCTCTTGGCAGTACCAAGATATTCAAGTGTTGCATTCTCAAGTTTATATCCCTGATCTTCAGACACTACCGTGGCGCCAGTCAGAACTGCAATATCTTCAAGCATGGCTTTACGACGGTCACCAAAACCAGGTGCCTTAACAGCAGCCACTTTGAGGGTTCCGCGAAGCCGGTTCACAACCAGGGTAGCCAAAGCTTCACCATCAACATCTTCAGCGATTATGAGCAGTGGACGACCTGTTTGTGACGATTTCTCAAGAATGGGGAGCAGGTCCTTCATGGTGCTGATCTTTTTGTCATAAATAAGGATCAGAGCATCTTCAAGAAGTGTTTCCATATTTTCAGCGTTTGTCACAAAATAAGGGGAGAGATAACCACGATCAAACTGCATACCTTCAACAGTTTCAAGATAGGTATCCATGGTTTTCGATTCTTCAACAGTGATAACACCATCTTTACCGACTTTATCCATGGCTTCTGCAATCAGATCACCAATGGCTTTGTCGTTATTGGCTGAAATGGTTCCAACCTGGGCAATCTCGTTACTGCTCGCAACTGGTTTGCTGAGCGCATTCAGAAACTTGACAACCTCGACAACACCAGCATCAATACCCCTCTTGATTTCCATGGGATTGGCACCAGCAGTGACATTCTTCAAGCCCTGGG
>JABMNR010000090.1 GCA_013203465.1 Alphaproteobacteria bacterium | reverse complement strand
TATAACCAGGCAAGAATGTCGTCAAATGATATTCCGCAAATTGCCGTTGTGATGGGCTCCTGCACGGCGGGCGGGGCCTATGTCCCGGCGATGAGTGATGAAAATATCATTGTCAAAGAACAAGGGACGATTTTTCTGGCTGGACCACCACTTGTCAAGGCGGCAACGGGCGAAATTGTTTCTGCCGAGGATCTTGGCGGTGGTGATATCCATACACGTGTTTCCGGGGTCGCGGATCATCTGGCTGATGATGACAATCATGCGCTTGAGCTTGCCCGGACCATCGTAAGTAATCTTAACCGGGGTAAAAACCATGAACTTGTGCTGAGAAAAATCGAGGAGCCGCTTTACGCAGCCGAAGAGCTGCATGGCATCATACCGGGTGAGCTTAAAATCCCTTATGATGTCCGTGAAGTGATTGCCAGAATTGTTGATGGCAGCGAATTTGATGAATTTAAAAAACGCTACGGGCCGACACTGGTTTGTGGTTTTGCCCATATTTACGGCATGCCGGTCGGCATTGTCGCAAATAACGGGGTGCTTTTTTCGGAATCGGCCCTAAAGGGAGCGCATTTTGTCGAGCTTTGCGCTTCCCGAAAAATACCGCTGGTGTTTTTGCAGAATATTACCGGCTTTATGGTCGGTGAAAAATATGAAACCGGCGGCATCGCCCGTGATGGTGCCAAAATGGTAACGGCCGTTTCCTGTGCCAATGTGCCGAAATTCACAGTGATTATTGGCGGCTCGTTCGGGGCCGGCAATTACGGTATGTGCGGCCGCGCCTATGGCCCGCGCATGCTCTACACATGGCCGACGGCGCGGATTTCGGTCATGGGCGGCGAGCAGGCGGCGGGCGTCCTGGCCCAGGTCAAACGCGACAATTTAGCGGCCGCCGGCGAGACGTGGCCGGCCGAGGAGGAGGCGGCGTTCAAGGCGCCGATCCGAGAGCAGTACGAGACCCAAGGCCATCCGTACTACGCGACGGCTCGGCTGTGGGACGATGGTATCATTGACCCGGCCGAGACCCGGACCGTGCTGGCCCTGTCGCTGTCCGCCGCCTTGAACCGCCCGATCGGGGAAACCCGGTTCGGTGTGTTTCGGATGTGACGCGTTAGTGGTCTGACCGCACCCCCCGGGCTTGACCCTGGGCCCAGCGAGGCGTTACCGCCGATGAGATTTGCAAAGAGGCATCCATGACCCGCCATCAGATCGAACGCCCGGAGACCATTCGCGTCGACACCGATGAACGCGGTGTGGTCCGGCTGACCCTTAACCGACCGGAGATTCGAAACGCCTTCGACGATGTGCTGATCGCCGATTTAACCACGGTGCTGGAGCGGCTGGCCCCCGACGAGACGATCCGGGCCCTCGTGCTCACAGGGGAGGGAAAGGCGTTCTCGGCCGGGGCCGAATTGGGGTGGATGCGCACGGCGGGCGAGCAGAGCGACCAAGAGAATTTCCAGGACGCCATGCGCCTGGCCATGCTGTTGAAGGCGCTGGACGCGATGCCGATGCCAACCATCGCTCGGGTCAACGGCGCCGCTATGGGCGGTGGGGTCGGGCTGACCGCGTGCTGCGATATGGCGGTGGCGGCCGAGGGCGCGGTGTTCGCGCTGAGCGAGGTCAAGCTCGGCATCGTGCCGGGGGCGATCAGCCCCTATGTGCTGCGCGCCATCGGGCCGCGCGCCGCCCGCCGCTACTTTCTCACCGGCGAGCGGTTCGACGCCGTCACCGCCGAGCGGCTCGGGCTGATCCATCAGGTGGTGCCGGCCGAGGCTCTGGACGGTGCCGTCGATGCCTTGATTGCCGAGATCCTGTCGGCCGGCCCCAAGGCGGTGCGGGCGTCCAAATCCCTGATTTTCGCGGTCGCCGGTAAGGAGATCGACGATCTGGTGATGCGCGATACCGCCCAACGCATCGCCCAGAAGCGTGCCGGCGGCGAAGCCAAGGAAGGGCTCAGCGCGTTCCTGGAGAAACGCAAGCCGAGGTGGGTAGGGACATGAGATCGATCATCGCCTAAATTAGGCCACCCCAGCCCTCCCGCCGCTCACACGGGAACGGAATGCGCGGCGGCGGACGGCCCCGCCGATCACCACGAAGCCGACCTCAGGCTCACCGCGCCGCCGTACTCCTCGCCGTCGGACGGCGCGAGAACAGCGAGAATAAGATGCGAACACATGCGGCTACCCTCTGACGATCGACCCGACGATGAGCCATGCTCAATCACATCTTCTGGCGCCGTTCGACCCGGCGAACGGCTACCCGGATGGCACCTTCGCGGAGATCAAGGCGTTCTACGCCTACTGGGACCGTCAGCGCGGACCCCGGTCGATGCCGCGCCGGCAGGATATCGATCCCGTTGATCTAAAACCGTACCTCGCCGCCATCCTGTTGCTCAATGTCGAGGGACTGAACGACGATGGCGTGGGAATCTATCGCTATCGGGTGGTTGGGACGGCGGAGGTGGCGAACCGAGGTTTCGACCCGACCGGCAAGTTGGTTCAGGACGGGTATTTCGCCGGCAGTCTGGCCGAGACGCTGAGGTCGTATGAATCCGCCCGTATACAGAAATGTGGGATTTATGAGGTTCTGGATTTCGTGACGAAAAAGGGAACCCGCCATAAGGAACAGTCAATCATGCTGCCGTTGTCGGAGAACGGAACTGATGTGAGTCAGATCATCGTGTTCTCAAAGCGTGAGGGAGAATTGCGCCCATCCCGGTGGCGTGTGCGTTAACTGCCGGGTCGACGGTCGGCCGAGGGTCCGGGGCATGGTCGGCTGACCGTGCGTCACCTTTGAATTCCCTGGCCAGCCTTCCTATGCTCGCGGCTATCCGCTGAATGGGGTCCTCCATCGATGATCCGTACCCTTCTGATCGCCAACCGGGGCGAGATTGCTTGCCGGGTTGCGCGCACCGCCCGCGCCATGGGCATGCGTACCGTCGCCGTGTTCTCGGAAGCCGATGCCGACGCCGTGCATGTGCGGGCCTGCGACGAGGCGTGGCCGATCGGCCCGGCCCCGGCCACCGAGAGTTATTTGCGGGCCGACGTTATTCTCGACGTGGCGCGTAGGGCCAAGGCGGACGCGGTGCATCCCGGGTATGGGTTCTTGTCGGAAAATGCCGGGTTCGCCCGATCCTGCGAGGAGGCGGGCATCGTATTCGTCGGCCCGCCGTCCTCGGCGATCGACGCCATGGGCTCCAAGGCCGGGGCCAAGGCGCTGATGGCGGCCGCCGGCGTGCCCTTGGTGCCCGGCTATCACGGTGAAGACCAAAGCCCGGAGTGTTTGGCCGAGGAGGCGAGGAAGATCGGCTTTCCGGTGCTGCTTAAGGCGTCGGCCGGCGGCGGCGGCAAGGGCATGCGCGTGGTCGCGGCGGAAAGCGAGCTTGCCGCCGGGATCGAGGGCGCGGCGCGCGAGGGCATGGCGTCGTTCGGCGATGGTCGGCTGATCGTGGAGAAATACCTCCAGCGGCCGCGCCATGTGGAGGTGCAGGTGTTCGCCGACCGTCACGGCAACACCCTGCATCTGTTCGAGCGCGACTGTTCGGCCCAGCGCCGGCATCAGAAAATCCTGGAGGAAGCGCCGGCGCCCGGCCTTGATCCCGCGTTGCGTCAAGCCATGGGCGAGGCCGCCGTGGCGGCGGCTCGGGCGGTCGGCTATGTCGGCGCCGGCACCGTCGAGTTCATCCTGGACGAGAGCGGGTCGTTCCACTTCATGGAGATGAACACCCGTCTGCAGGTCGAACACCCGGTGACCGAGTTGATCACCGGGCTCGATCTGGTCGACTGGCAGCTGCGGGTGGCGGCGGGCGAGCCGTTGCCGCTGCGGCAAGGCGATCTGGTTATCCGGGGCCACGCGGCCGAGGTCCGGCTCTATGCCGAGGACCCGGCGCGCGACTTCCTGCCCCAGACCGGCCCGCTGATCCGCCTGCGGTTTCCGGAGGGCGAGGGCATCCGTGTCGACTCCGGCGTCGAGGAGGGCGGGGCGGTTACCGTTCACTACGACCCGATGATCGCCAAGATCATCGCCCATGGCCGCGACCGGACCGAGGCGCTGGCACGGCTCGCCATGGCGCTGGGCCGCGTCGAGGTGGTCGGCGTGACCACCAACGCGGGGTTCCTGAAACGTCTGGTCGAGCATCCGGAGGTGGTAGCCGGCGCCATCGATACCGGGTTTGTCGGCCGCGAGATCGGGACCCTGGCGCCGTCGGGCGAGTCGGTGCCAGCGGATATTCTGGCGCTCGCGGGGTTGGCCGAGATGTTGACCCTCGACGCCGGGGCCAAGGCGGCGGCGGCGCGGACCGGTGACCCTCGTTCGCCTTGGGCGCGGGCCGATGGCTGGCGGCTGAACGATACGGCGCATCACGACCTCGTTTTCATGGATGGCGCCGCGGAGGTCCCGGTTCGCATGACCTTCGAGGGCGCGGCCTGGACAGCGGCGATTGGCGATAGCCGGATGTGCTTGACGGGCCGCTTGGGCGCTGACGGCGCGCTGGAGTCCCGCATCGACGGCGTCCGCCGGGCCGCGACCATTGTGCGGGACGGCGATCGCCGGAGCGTATTCACCGACGGCCGGGGCTGGAGTGTGCGCCTGCATGATCCCCTGGCCGAAATCGGTGACGCGGCCGAGGAGTCCGGGCGGCTGGTGGCGCCGATGCCGGCCAAGGTCGTGCGCGTGGCGGTCGAGGTCGGTGCCGTGGTGGCGCGCGGTACCCTGCTCATGCTGCTGGAAGCGATGAAGATGGAGCATTCGATCACCGCGCCGGTTGACGGTGTGGTCGAGCGGATCGCCGTCGAACCGGGCGATTTGGTGGAAGAGGGTGCCGAGCTGGTGGTGTTCGCGACCGCAGCGGCGGAGGCGGTCGCGTCGTGACGTTCGCCGCCGCGCGTCTGCGCGTTCCCGTGACGGCCGGCGCTCTCGCCACGGTGTCCCTGCTTTTGTGGTTCATGCCGACCCCGGAGGGGGCGTCGCCCGAGATGATGCGGGCGGCGGCGCTGGTGGTGGTCGCCATCGGCTGCTGGGCGACGGTGCTGCTGCCGGAGCATCTGGTGGCGTTGCTGTTCTTCCTTGCCGCCATGGTGCTTGGCGTGGCGTCGGCCCCGGTGATCTTCTCCGGGTTCGCCAGCCCGGCGTTCTGGCTGGTGTTCGGCGGCTTGATCATTGGTGCCGCGGTCGAGCGCACGGGTCTTGGCCGGCGGATCGCGGGGACCTTGGTGGCGCGCTTTACCGGCGGCTACCTCGTCACCGTCGCCGGGGTCGTCACCGTTTGCCTGGCGCTCGGGTTCTTGATGCCGTCGACCATGGGGCGGCTGGTCTTGCTGCTGCCGATCGTCACCGCCCTGGCGGCGCGGTTGGGCTACGCCGATGGCTCGCGCGGCCGCACCGGGTTGGTGATCGCGACCGGTTTCGGCTCCTATCTCGGCCCGGTGGCGATCCTGCCGGCCAACGTGCCGAACAATGTTCTGCTCGGCGCCGCCCAGACCTTCCACGGTATCCAGATCCAGTACCTTGATTGGCTGGTGATTCATTTCCCGGTGCTGGGGCTGTTGAAATCGGTGCTGTTGGTCGCGGTGGTCTGGTGGCTGTTCAACGACCGGCCGGGCAAGCCCGATGCCGCCGCCGGGGACGAGGTGGGTCCGGTCTACTGGTCGGCGGACGAACGGCGGTTGGCGCTGCTGCTGGGGGCCGCCCTGGCGCTGTGGGCGACCGACGCGTTGCACGGCGTCTCGCCGGCCTGGATCAGCTTGGGGGCCGGTTTAATCTGCCTGCTGCCCTTCGTCGCCTTGGTGCCGCCGCCGGCGTTTCGCGACAAGGTGCCGATCAATCCGCTGGTCTATGTCGCCGGGATTCTCGGGGTTGGCGCCCTGGTGGCCGACAGCGGCTTGGGCGCGGCCCTGGCCCACGGCCTGCTGGAGATCATCGAGCTTGACCCCGAGGCTCCGGCCCGCAGCTTCTTCGCGTTGTCGTTCGTGTCGATGGTGTTGGGGACGGTGTCCACCATGCCCGGGGTGCCGGCGATCCTGACGCCGATCGCCGACGAGATCGCGCTGGCGTCCGGGTTGCCGATCGAGACCGTGCTGATGACCTTCGTGGTCGGGTTCTCGACGGTGGTTTTCCCCTATCAGGTACCGCCTTTGATCGTGCTGCTGCAGCTTGGCGGCATACCGGCGCGAGCGGCGGTCAAGACCGCGTTGCTGTCGGCGGCGGCGACGGTGGTCCTGTTGTTGCCGCTGGACTATGTCTGGTGGCGGATGATCGGCTTGTTGCCCTGACGGAGGACGCGGGTGTGGCGTTGCATTTGATCAAGCTGTGCGTGGGCATCGACCGGGTCGACCAATTGGCGGCGTACCAGACGCGCCGCCGGGCCGAGCTCAAGGCGCAGGGTCTGCCGCCCTACAACCGGCACCTGACCCGCAACTTCCCGCGCCGGGCCGACGAGATCGCGGCCGGGACCGAAGCGGGAGGCTCGCTCTATTGGGTGATCAAGCGCGAGGTCCGGGTGCGCCAGAAGCTGCACGCCCTGGAGGAGGCGGTCGACCATCAGGGGCGGCGGTGCTGCGCGCTGGTGTTCGAGCCGGAGTTGATTCGCGTGATGCCTCGCGCGCACCGCCCGTTCCAGGGGTGGCGCTATCTCGCGGCGGCGGATGCGCCGCCGGACCTGCCGGCGGGCGCGGTCGACGAATCGGCCGACATGCCGGCCGAGATGCGCCGGGAGCTTCGGGCCCTCGGTCTGCTCTGACGCGTGCCGTTCTCAGGGCCGAGGCGCTCAGTTGGTGCGCGCGGCCGGCCGGTCCATCACGGCACGGTTGGCGGGGGCGACGGTGAAATCGATATAGGTGCCGCTGGTCAGCGTGCTCTGCAGCGTGATGGTCGCGACCCGGCTGCCGCGGCGGTAGGTCATCGTCGAGATCTTCGCGCGCACGGTGGTCAGCTGTTCCCAGCCGAATTTCGGCATCTCGCGCTCGTAGAAGGAGTACATGTCGGTCATGCCGTAGCCGACGTCGAGCGAGACACGGCCAATCCACCCATCCTCGGTGCCCAGTATCAGGGATTGATCGAGGTCGAGCTCGGCGTCGGTCGGGATCGGAATGTCATTGAACTGGCTGAACGTGCTGGCGGGCGCGTCGCCGCCGCCCAAGGCATTGGACTCTTTGTTCGACGCGCCGCCGGCAGGGCCGCCGATCGGCGGGAACGGGTTGGCGATTTGGCACCCGGCCAAGGTCAGCAGGGAAGCCAGGGCGATGGCGGCGGACCGGCGGGGCCGGCGGACTGTCCGTTTCGGGCGCATGGGGCGGATTTCGTCCTCTCGGGGGTCGCGTGGCGGCGGGGGCCGACTCTCAACATATTGTGCCACGTCGTGCGGCCGAAGTCAGCATGTGCGGGTATTACCGATTGGTTAAAACGGGGGCTTGCATCCACAAATCGAGAGGTCTATATACCGTCCTCCGCGATGGGTGACGCCTTTCGCGGGTTCCGGACAGCGGCTGTAATCAGGCAAGTGTTCTTGCCAAGGGTTTCGTCGCGCTCGGTTCAGGGCTTCGGCCTTGTCGTTATTGTTTGTTTTTGTACATTGTGGATATGGAAGGGATGCGCGGGCGGTGGCTTGGCGTGGTTTTGCTGGGCGATTAAGCGGGCGTCATGCCGGGGACGGTATGGCGTCGAGCTAAAGCTGTTCGGGCATCTGAGAAGTACGTGCGCGTCAGGCGTTGGTTGGCTCGGGTTGTGTCTTGTGGCATGGCTTGGCCGGGCGGCGGACTGGCGCTACGCCAATTCGAATATGTGTCGGATGGCTCTTGTTGGTTATGTGTCGCCTGGGGTTTGCGTGGGTTTCGGCCCGCGTGGATTTGGGTGGCACGGATCAACCAGAGAGTATGATCCTGGCTCAGAACGAACGCTGGCGCCATGCCTAACACATGCAAGTCGAACGGCTCTTCGGAGCAGTG